>JAADFH010000086.1:0-5060 GCA_013152995.1 Methanobacteriota archaeon | reverse complement strand
CACGAGCTCATAGGCAGCAAGCGGGGTGCGCAGCTCAGCGCCGCCCTTGAGCGGCTGAGGGAGCTTGCGGGCAGGGATTTTCAGAGAATCGGGATAAGCGCCACGGTGGCAGAACCCGAGAAGGTGGCGCGCTTCATCCACCCTTACGCCAGCGTGAGGGTGGTTGAGGTCACCAAGCCCAAGCAGATGGAGCTCAGGGTTGAGGTGCCCGCGCCGAAGAAGGGTGATGCGGAGCTCGCAGAGAAGCTGGGGGTGAGCCTGGAGGCGGCTACGAGGGTGCGCAGAATCGGCGAGCTGATCCAGGAGCACGGGCAGGTGCTGATATTCGTGAACACCCGCGAGATGGCTGAGGCGCTGGCTGTGAGATGCAGGAGCGCCGGCATGGAGGTGGGGATTCACCACTCTTCCCTCTCCCAGGAGGTGAGAATCGCCACGGAGGAAGACTTCAGGCGGCAGAAGCTTAAAGCGCTGATATGCACCTCCTCCTTGGAGCTGGGGATTGACATAGGCTCGGTTGAGCTGGTGGTGCAGTACGGTTCCCCCAGGCAGGTGAGCAGGCTGCTGCAGCGCGCCGGGAGAAGCGGACACAGGTACTGGCAGGCTTCAAAGTGCGTGATTATACCTGCTGACTCAGAGGATGCGCTTGAGGCTATTGCCATTGCCGAGCTTGCGGGCAGAAGGGAGCTTGAGGTTATTAAGCCCTGGGAGAAGCCCTACGACGTGCTCGCCCACCAGCTCGCCGGGCTGGCGCTGGAGTACGGGGAGGTGAGCAGGGAGCGGGCGCTTGAGGTGCTGGGGCGCAGCTTCACCTTCTCATCTCTGGAGGAAGAGGAGCTTGATGAGGTGCTTTCCCTGATGCAGGAGCTGCGCCTGCTCAGGGTGGGCGAGCAGGGCTTCAGACCCGCTAAGGGCACCAGGATGTACTACTACGAGAACCTCTCCACCATACCGGATGAGAAGCGATACACCGTGGTCAACCTGGTGAGCAGGCAGCGCATAGGGGTGCTTGATGAGGCTTTCGTGGTGAGGCATGCGGAGGAGGGGGCGAGGATAATCTTCAGGGGCACGCCCTGGCGCGTGGTGGCGGTGGACAGGGAGGAGGTGAAGGTTGAGCCCCTCGGCGAGGCTGCAGGGGCTGTGCCAAGCTGGGTGGGTGAGGACATACCCGTGCCCTATGCTGTTGCCAGGCGTGTGGCTGAGCTGCGGGAGGATGAGCCGGAGGAGCATGAGGCTGCGGACGCCTACACCCTGAAGCGAGCGCTTGCGCACGTGCGCGGCTGCAGGAGGCGGGGCTTCAGGGTTCCAGGCAGGAGGGAGGTGCTGGTGGAGATGCTGCGGGACATGACTGTGCTCCACACACAGGCTGGAACCAGGGTGAATGAAACCCTGAGCAGAGCCTTCTCGGCGCTGCTCAGCGCCAGGCTGGGGCAGAGCATACGTGCGGTCAGCGATGGCTACAGGGTGGTGCTGATGTGCGGCGTCAGCAGGGACGTGCTGGAGGAGCTGTTTGGGCTCGGTGCAGAGCAGCTCAGGCAGGTGCTTGAGCTCAGCCTGAGGCGAACCAGGCTACCGCTGGAAGTTCCTGCACGTCGCCAAGCGGTTCGGCGCGGTGGAGCGGGAGTGCACCTGGAGCTCGGGTATTGCGGAGCGTGCAATCCGCGCCTACAGGGGGAGCGTTGTGGAGAGGGAGGCGCTGCGCGAGATAATCCACGGCTACCTGGATGTGGAGGGCGCTGCCAGGCTGCTGGAGGAGGTGCGCTCCGGCAGGCTCAGGCTTGTGGTGCAGCACTGCACCGAGCCCTCGCCCCTGGCACTGCGCACCCTTCACGGCGCCGGCGAGGTGACGCTGCCGGAGCGCGCGGAGGCGGGAATCCTGAGGGCGCTCAGGAGGAGGCTGCTCCGCAGGAGGGTTACGCTCTTCTGCCTGTACTGCGCCTCCTGGTACGAGAGCTTCACCGTTGAGAACCTGCCGGAGGAGCTGTGCTGCGGAAACTGCTCAGCCAAGAGGCTGGCGGTTCTCAAGCGGGAGGAGCGGGAGCTCATGAAGCTGTACCGCAGGTACAAGCGGGGGGAGAGGCTGAGCTCAGAGCAGCTCAGGCAGGTGAGGAGCATGCAGCTCTCCGCGGAGCTCTTCCTGTCCTACGGCAGGCTGGCGGTGATAGCCCAGGCAGGCTTCGGCACAGGTGCGGAGACCGCGAAGCGAATCCTCAGCAGGGTGGTTGAGGAGGAGCAGCTCTACCGTGAGATTCTCAGGGCTGAGCGGGAGTACGCCAGAACCAGACAGTACTGGTAGCTCAGAGGAAGCTGCGCAGCAGCATGAGCAGTATCAGCAGTGCCAGCAGCGTGTAGAGCGCATGCCTGAGCGTGAGCCTGCCCAGCACCTCCTGCACCCTGCCGCCTCTAGGCGCTTCCTGCTCCTCAGCCCTGAAGGGCTCGTATATCCATTTCTCAGGCTCCTTCCCTCTTGTCTCCTTGTAAACCGCCAGCCCCTGGCAGTCGTGGTTCTCGGGCAGGCGGTGCTCGGCACAGAACTTGCCCCCGCAGAACTTGCAGGTGAAGGGCAGACTCTCGCTTGCACCGCAGTAGCTGCACCTCGCCACTACCTGCGCCTCCTCTCAAGCTCTGCGCACACCTCACTCAGGCTCACGCCGTGGTAGGAGAGCAGCACCATGAGGTGGAACAGCAGGTCGGCGCTCTCGTGCACCAGCTCCTTCCTGCCCTGCCTGCACGCCAGCACAACCTCTAAGAGCTCCTCATTAAGCTTCCTGAGAATCTTCTCCTCCCCCGAGCGCATCAGCTCTGCCACGTAGCTGTTCTCCGGCATCTCCCGCTTCCTCTGCTCAATAACCCCGAACACCTCGCCCAGCACACTGCAGCTCATTCTCCGCCTCCTACGATGTCAGCCACAATCCCGTGCTCGGTCTCCTCCGCTATCTTTATGTCGTCTATTGTTCGCAGCCCCTGCTTCCTTGCGGTTCTCTCCAGCCCGAGCTCAATGTCCCTGTCAAGCACGATTATGTACGCCCTTATCTTCTCAATCCCCAGCTTCCTTGCAGCCAGCGCCCTGTGGTGCCCGTCAACAAGAATCAGCCTGTCCCCGCTCTTTATCACCACCACGGGCTCAGCCAGCCCGCGCTTCAGCTCGTACTCCCTGCCCCTGTACTCATCGGGATGCACCTTGCCCTGGGTTGGTCTGAGCTCTGAGATGCTCACATCCCCCATCCTCACCACACTCTTTATACCGTACAGCTTCTCCAGGGAGTCCCTGAGCTTCCTCACCTTCTCCGGCGTTGCCCGCTCAATGTGCGAGCGTATAACGTCGGTTATGGTAACAATCCCTATCAGCTTCTTCTTGTTCCCCTCCTTCTCAACCACCGGCAGCCTTGAGAACCCCCTGCGGAACATCACCCTTGCAGCGTCTATCAGCCTGGTGTCCGGAAAGGTCACCGTAACCTCGGTGGTCATCACATCCCTCACGAACCTGCCCCCCTCGCGGAGCACCATATCCCTGGTGGTTATTATCCCCTTTATCTCACCGTTTTCAACCACGGGAAAGCCATCATGCTCTGTCTCACGCATCAGCTTCTTGACATCCTCCAGCGTCATGTCAGGGGAGACGGTTATGACGTTGGTGGACATGTAGTCCCTGACCTTGTGGTTTGCTCCCATCATCCACTACTTTATTGCCCGCCCCGCATAAGTATTTTCCTGCCCGAGCTCCGGGTCAAGGTGAATCCTGCTGGGCGTTGCGCCCTGCTGGCACTGGTACTTGCTCCTCCTGCTGGGGTGCCCGTAGGGTCTCTCCGCAGGGGAGCTCATCAGCTCAAAGGCGAGCTGGCAGATTCTCATTCCCGGGTGAAGGGCTATGGGCATCTTGCCCACATTGCTCAGCTCCAGCGTCACCCTGCCCCTGAAGCCCGCGTCTATGAAGCCGGCTGTTGCATGCACCAGCAGAGCCAGCCTGCCCAGACTGGAGCGCCCCTCCACCCTCGCCACCAGCTCCTCCGGCACCTCAATCCACTCCAGGGTGCAGCCCAGCACAAACTCCCCCGGGTGGAGGATGAAGCTCTCACCCTCCTGGATTTCCACCAGCTCGGTGTACTCCTCCACGTTGTCCCTCAGCGGGTCTATGTGGGACTTGCGCATGTGCCTGAAGATTCTGAACTCCCTGCCCAGGCGCAGGTCAACGCTGCTCGGCTGCACCTGCAGCTCCTCATCCAGAGGCTCAATACGCAGCCTCCCTTCCCTCAGAAACCTCCTTATATCCCTGTCCGAGAGTATCACGGAAGCACCGCCCTTACAACCTGAAGCCTCTCAAAGGGAAAGCTCTCCTCAGCCACCACGCTTACCTCAAACCCCATGCTTAAAAACATTTTCATGGTTTCCTCAGGTCTGCTGAGCGACGACTGCACCATGAGCACCCTGCCGCCCCTCTCAAGGTAGTTGCTGCAGACTGGGATGAAGCGGTCCATCACCTCCCTCCCGTCGCTGCCACCATGCCAGGCTACGCTCAGCTTATCCCTCACCTCCCATTCCTCAGCAGGCAGGTAGGGCGGGTTGAAGACTATCAGCGAGAATCTGGCGCTGAGGCAGCTCATGAGGTCGCACCTCACCACCTCCAGCCTGAGCCCGTTTCTCCGCGCGTTCCTCTGAGCACACTCCACCGCCTCCTGCAGCAGGTCTGTGGCAACCACTCTTGCTCCAAGCCTCGCCGCAAGCAGCGCTATAGCCCCTGTGCCCGTGCCCACCTCCAGCACTCTCTCCCCCGGCACCACCTCGCTGAGAAGCACCCTCCCCAGCAGGAAGGTGTCATCGCAGGGCGCGTACACACCCTCGCACGCCTCAACCTCTACTCCAAAGAAGTCCATCTTCTCAGCCTCTCGCTGAGCATGCCCACCTCCTCAGGGGTCAGGGTGAAAACCCTCCTGCCCAGCAGCTCCTGCTCCGCCACCTGCTCTGGCTTTAGCTCAAGCCCCAGCGCAGGCAGCACATGCCTGAGAGCGCTCCTCAGCGTCTTCCTCCTGTACGGAAACAGCAGCCCCGCAAACCTCAGAAAGAAC
>JAADFH010000085.1 GCA_013152995.1 Methanobacteriota archaeon | reverse complement strand
AGATATACTTTGTGAGCAGGCTGCCGAAGACGCGCTCAGGGAAGATTATGCGCAGGGTTATGAGGGCGATTGAGCAGGGGGCTGAGATAGGTGACCTGAGCACGCTTGAGGATGTGAGCGCTGTTGATGAGGTGAGGAGGGCAGGGTAGAGCTGGCTCTCAGCCTGCTCAGGTGCCTCTCCGGGGGGCAAACGCACGCTCTGTGCAGCGCAAGGGCTGCGGAGCTATTACCGGCTCTGGATGCTGCAGAGCAAGAGCGCAGGAAGAGCTCATGGCTTTACTCAGGCGCAGGTACGGGCGTCTGAAGATAATCACGGATCCCTGAGGAGGTACTCGTGGAGTGCTAAAAGTTTAGCGCTTGAGCATGAAACGCTTAACGGAGGCTGAGAAATTATGTGGAGAGAGTCATAGAGACCACTGAGAAAGAATAAGGGTGTTTGATAGCACTGCAATGCAGATGCTCAAAACCTGAGCACGTGGCTAACTTCCTGAGGCTGTACGGGTTCTGCAGCCGCGCAAGAACGCACATGAGCCTGGGAGAACCGCCAGATCCAGCACCAAGAAGCACTGAGTTTGAAAGGTTCTGTAACATGATGGAGGTGAAGTGATGGTTAACTTGACAGCACCTACTATCTCGCCGAAAATTTTTTATACAATTAGCTGAAAGATAGAAGGTTATGTCTGGTATGTCAGCAGATGTAATATATATCAGGCCAGAAGATATTGAACGGATCAGGGGTGTACAAGGGGAAAAAGTTCCATTGTACACTCGTGATGGTAAGGTTGTAAATGTAGATGCTGAAAAGGTAGGTAAAGCGATAGAAAAGGCTCGTAGTAGTAAACTACAAGGATCAAATGAGACATATGTTTATGTTAAATATGGCAGGTATGTAATCGCTGTAAAAACTGATGAGGTTGATGATATACTTGATAAATTGATAAAAGTTATAAATACAACTGGAAAAACATTGGAAGGAGTTATAAATACAGCTGGAAAAACAATAACAGAAGCTGCTCCAGCCATTATAATGATTATTTTATCTATTAAATCAGATAAAATAATTAAAGAGATAGGGAATCTAAGAAGGAAATGATTATTTAGGTTTAATGAATTTTGAATTGGGTTAGATTGGGTATCACATAAAAGTATGTCGCCCTATTGTGGTTATAAGGTTTATTCAGCCTCCAGCCTTGCGATGCGCAGCGCATTCAGTATAACCGCAAGGCTGAGCCCCATATCACCCACGCCCACGGCAATCCACAGCGTCACCAAGCCGGGGAATGCGAGCACCGCAAGGGAGCCCTTTATAGCTATTGAAGCCGCAACATTCTGCCTGACAACGCTCATGGTTCTTCTGCTGAGCTCAAGCAGGTAGGTTATCCTGGAGATGTCATCATGCATCAGCGCTATATCCGAGCTCTCTATCGCCATATCGCTGCCCGCTGCACCCATGGCTATGCCCACATCCGCCCTGGCGAGGGCTGGGGCATCGTTCACACCATCTCCAACCATCACCACCCCGCCCTCTGCCTGCAGCTCCTCAACTATCCTGAGCTTGTCCTGGGGCAGAAGCTCCGCATGGAACTCGCGTATGCCCAGCTCTCTGGCTATTGCTTCAGCGCTCCTGCGGTTGTCGCCTGTCAGCATCACCACCCTGAGCCCAGAGCTGTGCAGCGCCTCAACTGTGCTCTTAGCGTTACCTCTGGGCTCATCCCGCAGCCCTATCACCCCCAGCACCCTGCCCTCGCTCCCCACGAGCACCACGCTCATACCCCTCGCCTCAAGCTCTGCCGCAGCCTCAGGCACCGCAATGCCCAGCTCCTCAAAGAACGCCCTGCTGCCAGCTATGTAACGCCTGCCCTCAATCACAGCCTCCACCCCCCTGCCCGGCAGTGAGGTGAACTCCTCAACCTCGGGCAGGTTGTCCAGAGCCCTGGCTGCCTCCACTATGGCTCTCGCTATTGGATGCTCCGAGCGCTGCTCCACCGCGCCGGCGATTCTGAGCACCTCCTCCCTTGAGGCATCCACCCCAACAACCTCAGCCACCCTGATTCTGCCGGTGGTAAGCGTACCCGTCTTGTCAAACACCACCACCTTAGCCTCTCTCAGGGCTTCAATGAAGTTTCCGCCCTTTATCAGCACCCCGTTCCTTGCAGCCGAGGTAATCGCCGACACCATGGAGACGGGGGTGGAGATGGCAAGCGCACAGGGGCAGGCAACCACGAGCAGCACCAGGGAGCGGTACAGCCACTTCTCAAAGGGCTCGCCCAGCAGCAGCGGTGGAAGAGCAGCAAGCAGCGCCGCTGAGATTATCACCGCGGGTGTGTAGCGTCTCGCAAACCTGTCCACAAAAGCCTCTATCCTGGTCTTCCTGCTCTGTGCCTGCTCAACCAGCTCCGCAATCTTTGACAGGGTGCTCTCCTCGGAGCGCTTCGTCACCCTGATTTCAAGGTAGCCCTCCTGGTTTATGGTGCCCGCAAAGACCTGCATGCCGGCATGCTTTGGCACGGGAGTGCTTTCCCCGGTTATTGGCGCCTGATTCACGTGGGAGCTTCCCGAGACCACCACTCCGTCAAGGGGAATTCTCTCCCCGGGCTTTACCGACACCACCTCCCCAACCTCCACCTCGTGCACGTGCACGAGCTCCTCCCTTCCGTCCCTGAGCACCCTCGCCTTCTCCGGCGCAAGGGCGAGAAGCTCAGAGATGCTCTTCCTCGCCCGCTGGGAGGCATACTCCTCAAGCAGCTCGGCTATGAAGAAGAGGTACACCACAACAGCCCCCTCCTCCCCGTGCCCCGTGGCAAAGGCTCCTGCAGCTGCGATGGTTATAAGCGTGTTTATGTTCAGCCTGAGCCTGAGGGCGGAGCGAATGCCGCTTGAGATTATCTCTCTGCCCGAGACCAGCACCACCAGCAGGAAAAGCACCTGGGCGTAGGAGTAGCTCTTCAGCACGAACTCCAAGTAGATACCAGAGAGGAGCAGCAGCCCTCCCGCGGCTATCGTGCCCAGAGGCAGGCGCTCATGCACACCAGCGGCACAGACGGTGCAGGAGTGCTCATGGTTCCCGTGCATGCTCCACCCCCACATTCAGGAGCTCAAGGATGTGCTCGTCTGCCAGGGAGTAGTAGACCATCCTGCCCTCACGCCTGAAGCGTACCAGCCTGAGGCTGCGCAGGGTGCGCAGGTGGTGGGAGATGGCGGACTGGCTCATGCCCAGCGCAGTTGCGAGGTTGCACACGCAGAGCTCCCGTCCCACCAGCGCCAGCAGTATCTTCAGCCTGGTGGGATCGGAGAGCGCCCTGAAGCTCTCCGCAAGCTTCTGAACCGTGTCCTCCTCAGGAAGCGCCTCTCTAACCTCACGCACAACCTGCTCGCTGATGCTGGTGATATCGCAAACATCGCTCATATGAGCAAATGTTCATACGTAACAACAAAAAATAAATTCAGGAGAGCAGGGTGTAGTGGTTGACGCCGTCCTTGCGCACCTTCCGCAGGTACCTGTGCAGCATGTGGTAGTAGATGAACATCTTTATG
>JAADFH010000084.1:291-5248 GCA_013152995.1 Methanobacteriota archaeon | reverse complement strand
CAAGAATCCCGGTGGTTGCAATAGATGTGCACCCCACACCTACCACCATGCTTGCAGATGTGGTTATTCCGGCGGCAATCGCAGGAATTGAGGTTGAGGGCACAGCCTACCGCATGGATGTTGTGCCTCTCAGGCTCAGGAAGGTCGTGGAGCCACCTGAAGGCGTGCTCAGCGACGTGGATGTGCTGAAGCGGATTCTGGAAAGGGTGAAGGAGCTGAAGGGCTAAGGTGGTGTCAATGAAGCTTGTGCTCAAGAATGGCTATGTTTACGACCCCGCCAATGGGATAGAAGGGGAGAAGATGGATATCTTCATAGAGGATGGCAGGATTGTGGAGGAGGTTAAGGGCGCGAAGGAGATAGACTGCTCTGGCATGGTGGTTATGCCTGGAGGTGTGGAGATTCACTCCCACATCGCGGGCGGCAAGGTGAACACCGCACGCCTCATGCGCCCGGAAGACCACCTGCGCAACGTCGCCCCGAGGGGCAGGAACACCCGCTCGGTGTGCGGCTACTCCACGCCCTCCACCTTCCTGACGGGCTACGCGTACTCCCGCCTGGGCTACACCACCGCCTTCACCGCAGCGCTTCCGCCGCTCATGGCGAGGCACACGCATGAGGAGCTTCACGACATACCCATGCTGGATAAGGGCGCGCTCACCGTGATGGGTAACAACTGGCTGATAATGCGTTACCTGAGTGAGGGCAGGATTGAGCACGCCTGCGCCTATGCTGCCTGGCTGCTGAGAGCCACCAGAGGGTATGCGATAAAGGCGGTTAATCCAGGAGGCAGCGAGGCGTGGGGCTGGGGCAGGGATGTGCGCAGCTTAGACGACAGGGTGCCCCACTTTGACATAACCCCCAGGGAGATAATAGCGGGGCTGATGGAGATTAATGAGAGGCTTTCGCTGCCCCACAGCGTGCACCTGCATCCCAACAACCTGGGCAGGGTGGGTAACTTCAGCACAACCCTGGAAACCCTGGAGCTCACTAAGGAGGTTAAGCCCAGCAGGGAGCGGCAGGTGCTGCAGCTCACCCATGCGCAGTTCCACAGCTACGGCGGTGATTCCTGGAAGAACTTCAGCTCCGCCGCCGAGGAAATTGCAAAGGCTGTTAACTCTTCAGACAGGCTGGTGCTTGACATGGGGCAGGTGGTGTTCGGGGACACCACCACCATGACCGCCGATGGACCCATGGAGTACTACCTCTCTTCTCTCACGGGGCTGAAGTGGGCTAACAAGGACATTGAGCTGGAGACCGCTCCAGGCGTTACCCCCTTCGTTTACTCTGAGAAGAGCCCCGTGGCGGGGGTGCAGTGGGCTATAGGTCTTGAGCTCGCGCTACTGGTTGAGGACCCGATGAGGGTGATGCTCACCACCGACCATCCGAATGGTGCGCCCTTCTTCACCTACCCGAAGATTATAAGCTGGCTGATGAGCGCCAAGAGCAGGGAGCAGGTGCTTCAGGGGCTGCACAGCGCTGCGCAGAAGAACACGGTGCTGGGCTCAATTGACAGGGAGTACTCCCTCCAGGAGATCTGCTGCATTACCAGGGCTGCACCCGCGAAGAGCCTGGGGCTGGACTCCAAGGGGCACTTGGGTGTGGGTGCGGATGCGGATGTTGCGGTGTATGCTCTTGACCCGGAGAAGGTTGACCCGGCGAGGGAGCCGGAGGCTGTGGAGCGGGCGTTTTCTGCCACCGCCTATACCATAAAGGGCGGTGAGGTTGTGGTGAGGGATGGCGAGATTGTCAGGGTGGTCACGGGCAGGACGCTGTACGTGGAGGCAAAGGTGGGTGAGGAGCTTGAGAGGGAGATAATGAGGGATGTGGACTACTACTTCAAGCGCTTCTACAGCGTGAATCTTGCAAACTATCCCGTGCAGGACGTTTACCTGACGTCGCCGCATGCGGTGAAGGTTGATGCAGGGGTGAGATAGTGAAGGAGGTTGTGCTTGAGCCGGTTAGCCAGCCAGACTGCGGGCTGGTGGCAGAGGTTATAAGCTGTGATGTTTTCGCCGGGAGAAGCATAAGGGAGATTGAGGAGCTTGAGGTGTACGCGGGCAACAGAAGAGCCAGGCTGGGAGAGTTCTTCTCGGTGAGCGGCTCGGCTGCAGATTCTGCAGAGGAGACCAGGATTGTTATCACCGGAAGCGTGGAGAAGACGAAGTGGATTGGCAGGGGCATGAGTGCGGGTGAGATAGTGGTTGAGGGGAGCACGGGGATGTACACAGGCGCCTGGATGAAGGGTGGCAGGATTACGGTGAAGGGTGATGTGGACAGCTTTGCGGGTATGATGATGAGCGGTGGCGAGATAGAGGTGCACGGAAGAGCCGGCGACTACCTGGGATGCGCATACAGGGGGGAGTGGAGGGGAATGAGGGGTGGAAGCATAGTGGTGCACGGTGATGCTGGCACTGAGGCTGGGCACTGCCTGAGCGGTGGAAGGGTTACGGTGATGGGCAGGGCGGAGAGCTTCGCTGGGGTGAGGATGCGCTCCGGCTTGCTGGTGCTCGGCTCTGCTGAGCCCAGGGTGGGGGCGCAGATGACTGGCGGAAGCATAGTGGTGCTCTCGCCGGCAGAGCTGCTGCCGAGCTTTGAGCTGGTGGAGAGGGTGAGTTCACCGGAGGTTGAGGGTGTTAGGTTTGAGGGTGTGTTTGAGGTTTACGCAGGAGACCTGGCAGAGAGGAATGCGAAGGGCAGGCTGTACGTGAAGGTGGAGTGATGAAGGAGTTCATTGCAAAGGTTGTGGATGGCGGGAGGCTGAGCGCAGAGGAAGCTGAGGGTGCGATGGAGCTGATAATGAGCGGCAGCGCAACTCCCGCACAGATCGCCAGCTTTATAACCGCCCTGAGGATGCGCGGGGAGAGTGCCGAGGAGCTGGCAGCTTTTGCAAGGGTGATGCGCAGGTTCTCTGCGAGGATAAACCCCAGGGTTGAGGGCAGGCTGGTGGACACCTGCGGAACCGGCGGGGATGCGAGCGGCACCTTCAACATCTCCACCACCGCAGCCTTCGTGGCAGCGGGTGCGGGGGTGTATGTTGCCAAGCACGGGAACAGGGGCGTGAGCTCCCGCTCGGGGAGCGCGGACATGCTTGAGGCGCTGGGGGTGAGGATAGACCTTGCTCCAGAGCAGGTGGAGAGGTGCATTGAGAGCACGGGCATGGGGTTCATGTTTGCTCCTGTTTTTCACAGCGCAATGAAGCATGCGCTTGCTCCCAGGAGGGAGATAGGGATTCGCACGGTGTTCAACCTGCTGGGTCCGCTCACCAACCCCGCGGGGGCGCAGGCGCAGGTGCTGGGGGTTTATTCAGAGCACGTGGTTGAGCTGCTCGCCGAGGCGCTGAGGGAGCTGGGCACGGAGCATGCGCTGGTGGTGCACGGCTACCCCGGCATAGATGAGCTTTCGGTGTGCGGGAGCACCAGGGTGGCTGAGGTTAAAGGCGAGGTTTATCAGGTTGAGCCGGAGGAGTTCGGGTTCTCAAGGGTTGAGCTGAAGGAGCTCAGGGGCGGGAGCGCACAGGAGAACGCCGAGCTTGCCAGGAGGCTGCTCGCAGGTAAAGTAGAGGGGGCTAAGAGAGATGTGGTGCTGCTGAACGCGGGCGCCGCCGTGTATGTTGCAGGAAGGGCTAAGAGCATAGCCTCGGGCATCTCGGAGGCGGAGAGGAGCATTGACTCGGGCAGGGCGATGGAGAAGCTTGAGGCTCTGCGCAGCTTCGGGGGCTGAGGATGGTTGCGGTGAAGGTGTGCGGAAACAGGAGCGAGGAGGAGCTTGAGATGCTGGCAGAGCTGGGGGTGGACATGGCGGGGCTGCTGGTGGTGCCGGTGGACTCGCCGAGGCGCATTTCCCTTGAGAGGGCTGCGGAGCTGATGGATGCCATGCCCTCAACGGTTGCGGGGGTGCTTGTGCTCATGCCAAAGAGCGTGGAGGAGGCGGTGGAGATGTACCAGCAGGTGCTTCCTGACTTTATCCAGCTCCACGGCTCTGAGAGCCCAGCCTTTGTCAGGGAGCTCAGGAGCATGGTGTCGTGCAACATAATCAAGACGGTGCATGTGTCCGGGGAGGAGAGCCTGGCGGAGGCTAAGAGGTACCTGAGGTTTGCGGATGCCATACTGCTTGACACGCCCTCAGAGCTTGGCGGCGGCTCTGGCAGAGTGCATCGCTGGGATGTTTCTGCGAGGATTGCCAGGGAGATTGAGAAGCCGGTGATTCTTGCAGGCGGGCTTACGCCGGAGAATGTGAGGGAGGCTGTTGAGATCGTCAAACCCTACGGTGTTGATGTGGCGAGCGGTGTTGAGGCTTCTCCCGGGGTTAAGGACCCCGAGAGGGTGAGGGAGTTCGTGGCAAGGGCAAAGGATTTATAGGTGTTTGCTGTTAGTGTAGCTGGAGGTGCTGAGATGGCAAGGTTTCCTGAAGCTGAGCGAAGGCTGTTCAGGGTAAAGATATGCAGGAAGTGCAACTCCAGGAATGCCTGGCTGGCAAGGAAGTGCAGGAAGTGCGGCTCAAAGGCGCTCAGACCGAAGAGGAAGGAGACCAAGGGCTGAGCATGCAGGTGCTTGAGTATATTCTGCAGATTACGAAAAGCAGAAAGGCGCATTTTACGCTTCTTGACCCGGCAAAGCTTGAGCCGCAGCAGGCTAAGGAGCTGACGGAGAGGGCTGTAGCTGGAGGCACTGATGCGCTTATGGTCGGGGGGAGCTCGGGGGTTGTGCAGGGGCTGCTGGATGAGTGCGTGCGGAAGGTGAGGGAGGCTGCCGAAGGCAAACCTGTGATTCTCTTCCCCGGGGATGTCTCGGGCATCTCCAGCCACGCTAACGCAATATTTTTCATGAGCCTGCTGAATTCCCGCAACCCCTACTACATCACGGGTGCGCAGGCGCTGGGGGCACCTGCGGTGAAGCGCTCCGGCATTGAGCCCATCCCCATGGGGTACATAATCGTTGAGCCGGGCGGCGCCGTGGG
>JAADFH010000084.1:0-221 GCA_013152995.1 Methanobacteriota archaeon | reverse complement strand
CTGGGGATGAGGCTGGTTTATCTTGAAGCCGGCTCTGGTGCTTCCCAGCCAGTGCCGGAGGAGATGGTGAGGGTGGTTAAGGAGAGCATAGATGTGCCGCTGATTGTGGGCGGGGGAATCAGGAGCGGTGCTCAGGCGAGGCGCATCGCTGAGGCGGGGGCTGATGTCATAGTCACTGGCACGGCGGTGGAGAGCGGGGATGCGGAGGCGAAGGTGAGGGA
>JAADFH010000083.1 GCA_013152995.1 Methanobacteriota archaeon | reverse complement strand
AGCAGCGGTGGAGGCGCTGGCACCTGGAGCGCCTGGCGGAGGCTGAGAGGGCTTCAAGGGAGGCAAAGGTGCTCATAGTTGCGGTGGAGGAAGGGGAGGCAGAGCTGGCGCTGGTGCGCAGGTACGGGGTGGAGTACCTTGCAAGAGTCTCGGCAAATGTTACGGGGAAGCGCTACGCAAAGCAGCACGATGCGAGTGCAAAGCAGTTCTACGCGGAGGTTGCGGATAAGATAGCCGAGGTGGTGGGGAAGGAAGGGGTAGAGGCGGTTCTCTTAGCAGGTCCGGGATTCTGGAAGGACTCGCTGCTGGAGGTGGTGAGGGAGCGTCACCCGGAGCTGGCGAAGCGCTGCCATGCCGAGGGCACGGGCTGCGGTGGAAGGAGCGCCGTGCAGGAGGTGCTGAAGCGCCGCGTGATAGAGCGCATCCTGCAGGAGAGCCGCATCTCCGAGGAAACCGCCCTGGTGGAGCGCTTCTACGAGGAGCTTGCAAGGGGCGGGCTGGCAGCCTACGGCATGGCGGAGGTCAGAAGAGCCTTAGAGTTCGGTGCGGTGGAGGTGCTGCTCATCAGCGATGCCTTCCTCAGGAGGCATCCCGAGAGCGATGCCATGATTGAGCAGGCGAGGTCAACCAGGGCGAAGGTGCTCATAGTCAGCACAGAGCACGAGGCTGGAGAGCGGCTTGAGGCTGTTGGAGGCTTGGCTGCGATTCTCCGCTACAGGTTGAGCCCGGGGGTTTAATTAGGGTAACCTAAATAAATACCTAATTAGGAACACCTAATACAGGTGATGCAGATGCTGGGACAGTTTGTGATAACCTTCAGGGAAGCCTTTGAGGCTATGCTGCTGGTGGCTATACTGGTGATGTACCTGCGCAGAACGGGCAGGGAGGCGCACGTGAGAAGCGCGGTTTACGGTGCCTTCGGCGCTCTCGTGGCGGGTGCGCTCATAGCGGGTGCGGTGGCGCTGATATACGGCGGGCTGGGTGAGGGAAACAAGGAGCTGTTTGAAGGTGTGGCATCCCTGCTGGCGGTTGTGGTGCTGACCTACATGGTGTACTGGATGGCAACCAGGGGCAGCGAAATCCACCGTGAGGTGGAGCGCAAGATAAGCTCCAGCAGGAGCCACCTCGCCGTTGCCCTTGCTGCATTCATCTTTGTGGTCAGGGAGGTCATAGAGACGGTGCTGTTCCTCACACCCTTCGCCGCACGGGATGCAGCAGCCACGGCTACCGGTGCGATAGCAGGTGTGCTCATGGCAGCGGTGCTGAGCTACGGCATATTCTCGCTGGGCATGCGCTTCCCGCTGCGCAGGTTCTTCTACTACTCCAGCATAATGCTGGTGCTGATTGCAGGCGGTCTCGCCGGCTACGGCACCCACGAGCTGCTTGAGTATGCGGAGGAGCAGGGCTACGAGCTCGGATGGCTGGCTGAGCCTGCGTACAACCTGGGCATAGGCAGTGACTCACCACTGCACCACAAGGGAGTGATTGGCAGCATCTTCGCGGTACTCTTCGGCTACACCGTCAAGGCTGAGTGGCTGCGAGTTATCGTGCATGCAGCCTACCTGGCGGTCGCACTGCCTGCGGTGCACTTAGCCTACGCATCCAGAAGAAAAAAGCAGGTTCGGGGGATGCCCGCACACGGCTAAGCGGGCAGCCCCAGCTTTCTCCTCTTTTCCAGTATAACCTTCTCCAGCAGCTCTGCACTCTCCTTCGGGTCAGAGCTGTGGATGAACCTGGCTCCGAGGAGCTCTTCAGCCTTCTCTGTCAGAAGCTCTGTCACCAGCTCGCTACCCATGATTCTGGGCAGCGGATTCACGTGCGTCGTCACGCCCAGCGCCACCGCCCAGGTGCCAATGCTCAGCGCCTTCTCGGTGCTGTACTCGGGAGCGCTTGCCGCCACGGGCAGGTCCTTTATAGCCACCCCCAGCTTCTCCGCAAGCGCCTTGAGGAGCTGGTTTATCCGCGAGTTGTCCACGCAGGAGCCGAAGTGCAGCACCGGCGGCAGCGCCTCAATTCCCGCCGCCTCACCCAGTGCCCTGAGCACCCGCTGCAGCCTCTCTCCAGCCTGCGTGTAGCCAGAAGGTCTCATCAGCCCCGCCTTGGCATGCGCATGCGCCGCGCAGCCCGTGGCGAGAACCAGAATGTCCCGCTTTATCAGCTCCTTTGCAAGCTCCACGTGCATGAGGTCGTGGGGGACCCTGGGGTTGCTGCAGCCCACTATAGCCACCGCTCCCTTTATGTCGCCGCTCGCTATGCTGTCAACCAGCGGTGCGAGGGGGTCGCTGCTGTTAAGCTTTGACAGCACCTCCAGCAGCGCCTCAACGCTGAAGCCCGCAAGAACCTCGGTTTTGAACTCCGGGATGTGCACCTTCTCCTGCTCACGCTGCCTGAAGTTCTGAATCGCCCGCATCACTATCTCCCTGGCAATCTCGTCAGCCCTGCGCTCATCAAACTCCACGTGCTCAGCCCCGGGAATCTTCACGATGGGTGCGGTGGTTATGACCTTGGTGTGGAAGCACTTAGCCGCCTGGGTGAGGGCTGGGAAGATGCACTGGTAGTCCACCACCACCGCATCCAGTGCGCCGGTGGCAATCACCAGCTCCGAGTTCAGCTCGTTGCCCACCGCCGGTATGCCCAGCCTCTCCAGAATCTCGTTGCCGGTGCAGCATATCCCCACCACATTTATCCCCTTTGCCCCAGCCTTCTTAGCCTCCTCCTGCAGCGCCTCAGCCGCCTCAACTATCTTCTCGCTGAGCACAGGCACGTGCCCGTGGCAGGCGATGTTCACGTGCTCCTCGCTGAGTACCCCCATCCCCGCCTGGCTCAGCTTGGGTCTGGGTGTGCCGAAGAGCACGTCCTGAAGGTCGGTGCTAAGGTGCAGCCCGTAGAAGCCGTCGGCTATCCCGGCTTTTATGCACCCCAGCACTAAGTTAACGGGGTCTGCGTCGTTGCCCATGCTGGTGCGGTGCATGCCCTCAAGCACCGGCAGCATGCCACCCTCAGGGAGAACGCCCAGCCGTTCCCAGGTCTCCAGGCGCTCCTGCGTGGCATGCATCCTGAGCCACCTGCCGCCGTTGGCGTATGCAGCGCCTATCTCCTCAAGCGCAATCAGCGCAACCCGCTCCGCAAGCTCCCTCACTGGCATGCTGCTGGCACCCTCAATCCCGAGCGCCTCTCCCAGGCGCCGCAGCTTTCCCTCGTCCTTTATGGTGTAGGGTGCCTCACCCCTTGCAGCGTGCAGCAGCGCAAGCGCAACATGCCTGGCATGGTCAACGTGAGAGGCTGTACCCGCGATGGTGTTCCTGAGCAGCCCCCTGGCAACCATAACGTCAGCGGTGGCACCGCACACCCCGCGGTCGGCTTTTGCGGTTATCCTGCACGGACCCATGGCGCAGTTTCTGCAGCTCACCCCGGTGAAACAGAACATGCATTTCGGCTCCTGCCTCAGCAGCCGGTCAAAGGCTGTCTCAACCCCCGCCTTTCGTGCAATCTCAAACATCTCCAGGTTTGCTGGGTCTATGGTCTTGTCAGCATCTCCCCTCGCCTCTATCTCCCGCTTCTCTTTCAGAACAAGATTCTCAGCCATCGTCCCTT
>JAADFH010000082.1 GCA_013152995.1 Methanobacteriota archaeon | reverse complement strand
GGAGGAGGCAGATTCTGGAGGGGCTCAGCAGGGCGCTGCTTGAGGTTGACACTAACCTGCTCAGGGAGGCGGAGCGTGCAGACACCAAGGGATTCAAGCTGATGCTTGAGAGGCTGGGGCTCAGAGCCAAGCGCGACAGCAGCGGCAGGGTGGTTGGGGTGGCTGGAGGCGCAAAGCTGGAGGAGGTGGTGAGGGGCTGCGTGAGGCTGCTGGGAGCCAGAGGCGAGCTGAGGCTTGAGGACAGTGAGCTGGTGGTGAGGAGCATACGCATAGACGCGGAGAAGGCTGCCAAGCTGGGGCTCAGCCAGGGGCGGGAGTTTGCAGAGCTGACTGCAAAGGGGAGTGGTGCAGGGCAGAGAGGTGAGCATTGAGATGGTGAGCAGGGTGGAGGAGCGCAGGGTGCGCATCTCCCACCCGCAAACCCTTGAGGTGCTCAGAAGCGTGCTGTAAAGGTTTATATGGGGTGGATGAAAAAATACTGTAACGGAGGTACTGCTGGATGGAGGTCGTGAAGACAGGAATCCCTGGACTGGATAACCTGTTTGCCATAGGAGGATTCCCGAAAGGAAACACGATACTTGTAATTGGCGGACCCGGCAGCGGAAAATCAATATTCGGCATGCAGTACATCTACACTGGTGTTACCAGGTACGACGAGCCGGGCATCTTCATAACCTTTGACGAAACCCCGGACAAGATCAGAAGGAACATGAAGAGCTTTGGATGGGACATTGAGAAGTACGAGAGGAGCAGAAGCTGATACTCATGGATGCGGTGACCTACAGAATCTCAGACGACGTGGATGAGGAGATACTGCGCACGGGCTTGGATGTGGACAACCTGATAGCCAACCTGGATGACGCAATCAACGCCATTGACGCAAAAAGGGTGGTGATTGACAGCCTGGCGGTGATGGGGCTGTACGCACAGGACGAGTTTGAGAAGCGCACAAAGATTCTCAGGCTGTCCAAGCTGCTCAGCATGCGTGAGGTGACCTCGCTGGTGATTACGGAGGGGCAGAGCGCAGACATAGGGATAAAGGAGTTCCCGATGGAGACCTTCATGTTTGATGGCGTGCTGATTCTGCGCCTTGATTCTGAGACGCAGAAGCGCAGAATTTCAATACGCAAGATGCGTGGCACAAAGCATGTGATAGGCTCCTTCAAGTTCACAATAGGCTCAAACGGCATTGAGCTTTCACCGTAGGTGCGGGAATGGCGGTAGGTATAAGCGTCTTCGCAGCCGACAGGAAGGGTCTGCTGAGGGACCTGAGCACGGTGATAGCGGAGCATGACATAAACATAACCTACGTGCAGCAGTTCATGCTGGGTGAGCTGGTGCAGGTGTACTTTGAGCTGGAGGGGGTTTCTGACGTTGAGGCGCTGAAGGAGGAGCTGCTCAGGGTGGAGAGCGTGGTGCAGGTTGAGGTGCACCGCCCGCTGGAGGATATATACGGGAAGAGGGTGATTGTCATAGGCGCAGGGGCGCAGGTGGCGCAGGTGGTGCTTGGAGCTGTGAGCGAGGCTGATAGGCACAACCTGCGGGGGGAGAGGATAAGTGTTGACACCATACCCCTCGCGGGGGAGGAGAAGCTCGCCGAGGCTGTCAGAGCCGTGGGAAGGCTGCACAGGGCGGGGGTGCTGGTGCTTGCAGGGGCGCTCATGGGTGGGGAGGTTACGAAGGCAGTGCAGGAGCTGAAGGCTGACTACGGCATACCCGTTGTCTCGCTGAACATGGCTGGCTCCGTGCCTGAGGTGGCTGACTTAGTTGTCACCGACCCCGTGCAGGCTGGAGTTATGGCTGTCATGGCAATCGCCAGCACCGCAAGCTTTGACCTCAGCAGGCTGAAGAAGAGACGCTTCTGAACGCCTGTGCACCACCAGCACGTTTATGCGGGCGTGCTTGACTATGTGCTCGGAGAGCGAGCCCACCAGCTCGCTCAGCACTCCCCAGCCCGAGTCTCCCAGCACCAGAAGCTCTGCACCCCACTCCTCAGCCTCCCTGAGTATCTCCTCCTCGGGGATGCCGCGCCTGAAGCTGAAGTCTGCCCTAACCCCAGCTGCGGCTGCCTCCGAGAGTGCCTGGCGCATGGCAAGGCGCCTCTCCGGGTAGATTTCAAGCACGTCCTCTAAGGAGAGGGGCAGCGTCTTAACCCTGTAGAGCACGGGCTGGGGGAACACGTGGATGAAGCGCACCTCCGCCCCGAAGATTCTTGCAATCTCAATCCCTGCACGCAGCACGCCGGTGCGCAGCTCCGGCAGCTTGAGGCACACCAGCACCCTGCGGATGCGCTCACCCCTGACAACCAGGGTTGAGGTGCGCATCCTCGCCACCACCTTCTCGGCGTTGCTGCCCAGCAGGTGCTCGGCTATCCCCCTTGTGCCGTGGGAGCCGATAACGAGCAGGCTGTAGCCCCGGCTCTCGCGCAGAATCTCAGCGGCAGGTGTGCCGCTCCTGAGCACAACCTCAGCCTCTGCTCCCTCAGAGCGCAGCACCTGCATTGAGCGCTGCACCACACGCTCCGGCTCAACCCCAGCCTCTCTGACCACCAGCAGCGTCAGCCTCTCACCCGTGCGCACCGCAATCCTGGCTGCGACCCGCAGCGCAAGCGCTGCATGCTCCGAGCCGCCGCTGGCTACAAGCAAGCCCCGCCCGGGTGCCTCAGGTGCCGCCTCTTCAAGAGCGCCGCGTAGGGTGCAGAGGAGTATGTTGAGTGTCATCATGCCAGCGGAGCCGAAGAGCAGAAGCGCCGCGAGGTCTTCTGCATACGAGCTGCCCAGCATGACCGCCGCCTGCTTGAGCGCCACGCTTACAGCGGCGAAGAGCATGGTGAGGGCGAAGTACAGCCTTATCTTCACGCCCCGCACGTACCTGGTGCCGAGGGCACCCAGGTGAGCGCCAAGAGCAGAGCCGGGGAGCATCACCATCGCCGCCAGCAGCTCCACCCTGCCTTCGCGGGCGTAGAGCATCGCCCCTATGGCGGAGGAGAAGATTATCTCAAAAAGATCCGTGCCTATAGCCACGGTCGTGGGAACGCCGAGGGCGTAAATCATGGCAGGCATGCGTATGAACCCTCCGCCCACGCCAAGAAAGCCGGCAAGCATACCTGTCACGAACCCCACGCCGAGCACCAGCCAGAGCGAGACCGCGGGTATCCCGGAGGCTGGCAGCGCCACCAGCGGAGGTATGCGCAGCCTCCTGATGCGCTCCCAGGGGCTCTGCTCCGAGCTCTCAACCCTTGAGCCGAGGTAGTCGTGGAGCATGTACGCAGAGGTGCCTCCCAGCAGGAGTATGTAGAACCCCCTGACCGCATCTCCCGCCATCCCCATCGCCTCAAGGCTGAGCACCAGCACCTTGCCAGCTTCCACGCCAGCGGCGGTGCCGGCTATCATCAGCGCACCTAAGCGCAGGTCAACATTGCCCAGCTTTCTGTGCTTTGCGGTGGCTACAACGGAGTTGCCCATGATGTGAGCCAGGTCAGTGCCTATGGCATACGCCACGGGTATGCCAAGTATGTTCAGGGCAGGGGTTACAAGGAACCCGCCACCTATGCCGAAGAAGCCCGCAAGCACGCCGGCGCAGAAGCCCAGCAGCACCAGAAGCCAGGCGCTCACCTCTGCACCCGAAGACGGAAGGTACAAGCTATCCCCTCCGCAGTACTCCAATCACCCTGCTCAGGAGCTCAAGCAGTCCCGCAAGCATCAGCGCCTCAAGCGCAATCACCAGAACCACAAAGCCCGCATACGCCCAGGTCCCCTCCTCCAGCAGCACCGCAACCCCCGTGAATACTCTCCCGCCGCGGGGACTTAAAGGTTTCCGTGCAGGTTAAATCAGGCATGACTTACGGCATCCGAAACTAAAAGTATTTAGTATATCGTATTTAATCTGATTATCATGTGGGTATGTCCAGTATGTGGCGCAACAAAGTTCGCTTTTGTGCCAAATGGGGGAAAGAACCATAGAATCAGGTGTGCGCTGTGCGAGCATACCTTTGTGCTGGAAGAGCCGTTAATCAGTGGCTACAGCAGGAACTGGTAGACTGGGGCAGGGATATCCTGCACACTACCCCCTCTCCATTCTTCCTGCACTCCACCACAACGCCACCGTTGTGCAGCTCAACTATCTTCTTGGCGAGCGTCAGACCCAGACCTATGCCCGGGTGGCGTCTGGTGGTTGACATATCACCCTGGTAGAAGGGCTCAAAAATCAGTTCCATCTGCTCCTCAGCTATGCCCTCACCCGTGTCGCAGAAGACCACCTCGGCGGTGCCATTCCTTCTGCGAACCTCCAGCCTGACCAGCCCGCCCTCGCGGTTGAATTTTATGGAGTTGTCCAGCACCTCCTCTATGGCGTAGCTCAGGTAGTC
>JAADFH010000081.1:435-4277 GCA_013152995.1 Methanobacteriota archaeon | reverse complement strand
GAACCACTCTCAGTGAAAGCTCAGGCAATCGACTCCGCAAGTGAAGTGGCAGTGATGATACTCAGAATCGATGACGTGATAGCTGCGAGCACCGAGAGCAAGGACAAGGACAGCGGCGGTGAGGGCGGCGACACAGGCGGCGATTCAGACTTTGACTGAAGTGTAGATTTTCTTTCCCCTGTTAACCCCCTTTTATTTTCCCGCACCCCGGCGTAGCTCAACCTGGTAGAGCGGGGGACTGTAGATCCCTAGGTTGCTGGTTCAAATCCGGCCGCCGGGATATCCACACTTTTTTCTCCGGGGGGAGATGCCATGACAGAGGAAAGGGTGCTCTACCGCAGAGTGCATGACGTCTTCAGGAAGACCTTAGAAACCACGCAGGATTTGATAATAATAGCGCTCTCGGTGGTGGTGTTCTATGTCAGCATAAGGGTGCTCATGAACATACTCATGGAGGTCTCCCACGCCTTTGAGTTCAAGCGAGTGGTGTCCGAGATACTCTACATAATGATTCTCGTGGAGACCTACCGCATGCTCATAATCTACCTGAAGGAGCACCGCGTTGCCGTGAGCTTCATGGCGGAGATAACCCTGGTGGCGGTGCTCAGGGAGATAATACTCACGGGTGCCATGGAGCTTCCGCCGCTGAGCCTGGCAATGGCAACCCTGTTCATACTGGCGCTGGTGCTGGTGATAAAGCTCACGGTGAAGGAGGAGCGTGCCGACTTAGAGGAGAAGGGGTTCATCCACACGGAGCTCAGAAAAATATTCAGAAGGCGGGACAGGAAGCAGAGGAGCAGAAAGCAGGAGGAGCCCGCCGCTGCAGCGACTGGAGAGCAGCGAGCCTGGCATGCGGTGTAGTGCTTGACTCTCCAAAAAGGTTTTTAAGCACAGGCGGGAATATGAGAAGGAGAGCAGGTGTTACGTCATGGCTGCGATGAAGGGTGCGGATGCGGTGGTTCAGGCGCTTGAGCGAGAGGGTGTTGAGGTTGTGTTCGGAATCCCCGGAGGTGCCTCAATACCCCTGTACGACTCCCTGTACAGCTCAAGCATCAGGCACATCCTGATGAGGCATGAGCAGGGGGCAGCGCATGCTGCGGACGGCTACGCGAGGGTCTTGGGCAAGGCTGGCGTGTGCAGCGCCACCTCGGGACCAGGCGCCACGAACCTCACCACGGGCATCGCCAACGCATACATGGACTCCTCACCAGTCATCGCCATAACAGGGCAGGTGGCAACGCCCTTCATAGGCAAGGACGCCTTCCAGGAGACGGATGTCATTGGCATAACCATGCCCATAACCAAGCACAACTTTCAGGTCCGCAGCGTTGCGGAGATTCCGGAGGTGATAAAGAAAGCCTTCCACATCGCCCAGACGGGCAGACCAGGACCTGTGCTCATAGACCTGCCCAAGGACATGCAGGAGGGTGAGGCGGAGGTTGAGTTTCCGGAGGAGGTAAGCCTCACGGGCTACAAGCCCACCTACGACGGGCACCCCAGGCAGATAAAGGAGGCAGCGAAGGCTATACTTGATGCCGAGCGTCCCGTCATACTCGCAGGTGGTGGGGTTATAATCTCGGGCGCCTCTTCTGAGCTCATGAGGCTTGCGGAGCTCATACCCGCGCCCGTGGTTACAACGCTGATGGGCAAGGGCAGCTTTCCGGAGTCGCACCCCCTCTCGCTGGGTGTGCTGGGGATGCACGGCAGGAGGGAGGCTAACCACGCCGTTACTGAGTCTGACCTGCTCATAGCCGTGGGCACCAGATTCAGCGACAGAAGCACAGGGATGGTGAGCTGCTTCGCACCTGAGGCGAAGATCATCCACATTGACATTGACCCCGCCGAGATCGGGAAGAATGTGAAGGCTCACATACCCGTTGTGGGGGATGCGCGGCGGGTGCTCAGGCAGATTCTGCAGGTGCTGGAGGAGATGAAGAGGCGGGGCAGGAGTAAGAGCTGGATTGAGAAGGTCAGGGAGTGGAAGAAGGAGTTTGCCCCGAAGCTTGACTATGATGATGTTCCCCTGAAGCCCCACAGGGTGATAAAGGAGATAATGGAGTTCCTCAGCGAGGACGACATCGTTACCACCGAGGTGGGGCAGTGCCAGATGTGGGCGCACTGCTACATGAGCAGGAGCAAGCCCAGAACCTTCATATCCTCGGGCGGGCTCGGCACCATGGGCTTTGGCTTTCCAGCAGCGCTGGGGGCAAAGGTTGCAAAGCCCGAGGTGAAGGTGGTGGACATAGCAGGAGATGGGAGCTTTCTGATGAACATCCAGGAGCTCGCCACGGCGGTGGAGAATGGGATAGATGTGATTGTGGCGGTGTTTGACAACCGCTACCTGGGGATGGTGAGGCAGTGGCAGGAGCTCTTCTATGACCGCAGGTACTCGGCGGTTGACCTGGGCAACTCCCCGGACTTCGTCAAGGTTGCGGAAGCCTTCGGCGCCTTCGGGATAAGGGTGGAGAAGCCAGGGGAGATAGGTGATGCACTCAGAGAGGCTGCGGATTCAGGAAAGCCGGCGGTTGTGGACTTCGTGATTGAGAGGGAGTGCAACATCTTCCCGATGGTGCCTCCCGGAAAGTGCCTGAAGGAGGTCATAGGCTGAGCATGGACGAGGAGCACTTTATAGTGGCGCTGGTGGAGGACCGCCCCGGGGTTATGCAGAGGATTGCGGGGATGCTGAGGAGGAGGAACTTCAACATAGACAGCATCTCGGTGGGCACCACTGAGATTCCGGGGATATCCAGGATTACCATGACGGTGCATGGAGATAGACTCACCCTGGAGCAGGCGATGAAGCAGCTGAACAAGCTGATTGAGGTTGTGAAGGTGAGCGAGCTCAGGCAGGAGGAGAGCGTTGTCAGGGAGCTGGCGCTGGTTAAGGTGAGCGTGAAGAACGAGCGTGCAAGGGCTGAGGTGGTGCAGTACGCGAACATATTCAGGGCGAGAATCGTGGATGTCTCCAGGCAGAGCATGATGATTGAGATTACGGGTGATGAGGAGAAGCTCAGGGCGTTTATTGAGCTCATGCGCAGCTATGGTATTATTGAGATTGCAAGAACGGGCAAGGTTATAATGGCGAGGGGAGCAAAGAGTGTGAAAACGAGGGAGGCTAAATGAAGGAGCAGCGCAGACGTGCACCCGCGGTTGAGGTGGAGATAGAGAAGATCACGCCCGAGATGAGGCGGGTTAGAGTGCTCGGGACGGTGGTTGACCGCGATTCTGCAGGCGGCACGGCGCTCCTTGATGACGGCACCGGAAGGGCGGTGCTGCTCTTCTCAGACCCCGAGGTGTTTGAGCAGGTGCAGGAGGGCAGAAGGGTGAGGGTGGTGGGCAGACCGAGGGTTGAGGAAGGGGTGGTGATAGAGGTTGAGGTGGTGCAGGACATGGAGAAGCTGGAGCATGGGCTTTATGAGCAGGTGAAGTATGCTGTTGAGAGTCTTGTGAAGGAGGCTGAGAGATGAGGGCTGTGCTTTCAGATGCGAAGGTGCTCAAGCTGAGCATAGATGCGATTTCCAACATGATAATGAGGCGGGTATAGAGGCGAGCAGCGAGGGTTTGCGTCTCCGTGCCATGGACCCTGCGCACGTAGCCATGGTTGACTTTCTTCTGCCGGCTGGCAGCTTTGACGAGTACGAGTGCGGCAGCGAGCTCGTGCTGGGCGTTGACCTTGACAGGCTGAACACCATACTTAAGCGTGCTGGTGCACAGGACAGCGTGGAGCTCTCTGCTGAGGAGGACCCGAGCACACTTCAGATAGTGCTGCACGGCAGAGCCAAGCGAAAGTTCAGCCTGCCGCTGATCTCAGCGGGCGGCGAGGAGCTGCGCGTGCCCGAGCT
>JAADFH010000081.1:0-420 GCA_013152995.1 Methanobacteriota archaeon | reverse complement strand
AGCTTGACCCGAAGGTGCTGAGCGAGGCTATAAAGGATGTGGAGATTGCAAGCGAGCACGTGGTGCTGAGCTGCAGCGAGGAGGCTTTCACAATCTCAGCGAAGGGCGAGCTGGGCGATGTTGAGGTTGAGGTGCCCAGGGAGGAGGCTGCAGGCTTCTCGTGCACAGAGCCCTGCAGAAGCATGTTCAGCATTGAGTACCTGAGGGACATGACTAAGGCAGGAGACCTGGCAGAGACCGCAAGAATCAGCATAGGCAACGACATACCGCTGAAGCTTGAATACCTGGGCAGCGCGGACCTGAGCTTCCTCTTAGCGCCGCGCATTGAGAGCGAGTGATGGATTGGGTGCTCAACCCTCTGAGCGAGAGGGCGCAGAGGCTGGCTTCTGGCTCTGCTCCGGGGGAAGCCTACACCGCCGC
>JAADFH010000080.1 GCA_013152995.1 Methanobacteriota archaeon | reverse complement strand
GATACATCAAAAAATGTTACAGTTAGTCCTGTAGATACCATAGAGATAGGTACTTCGCAAATACGAAATAAGGACGGCATGATAAAAAAATTAGATGGGATACGTGTGTACAGAACACAGATAGATAATGTTGTATTTGTAATTAGACCCGTATCAAAGATTAAAGATAAGGATGGAGATGGATCAGCAGGAGAAGACCCAAAAAATGAGAGAGACGATGATGGCGACGGGAAAGTTGATGAAGACCCGTATTATTTCTACTGGGATTACACAAACTGGAGTTCTAATACGCTGGAGATTGACGTTTTCGTAGTGGGAGAACTTAGAGACGGACAGGGGTGGAAAGAATAATATATGGCGTATCCTTGAATCATCTGGCACATCTGAGCAGACCTGTCCAAGTAACCATCACCTCATGTGGTTGTAGTACAGCATGAATGTGAAAGCGAGGAAGCTGGTTTGTTTCAGAGCAATTTCCCGCCAGAGTTTTTTATTTTCCTTTCTCAGGATTTGCTTTTCGTCTTGCTTCTTTTCCAAAGGTCTCGTGTTCATAAGCTCACTCCCAGTCTTTCAAACACGCTCTTGTACCATGGTCCTTTATCCATGACGAAGACAGGCTTGTTCCTGCAGTATTTCGAGTTTTTACAAAATACAGCGCTGTCAGATAATTTCTATGAGAATACACTCACATCTACACAATTTCAACCATCTCAACGTCTAAAGCAGCATAAAGGTAAAACTGCCTGCCGTTGATTTAATAACAGTCTCATCCAGAGCTATTGTTTTCCGCTATTTCGCCTCCATACCTATATTCTTCCTGAACTTTGAAATGACAAAACCTCAGCCGCCCCCCTGTACCACTCAGAAATATGTAGCTGACTATACTAAAAGCTTCAGCTAAACAGGATCTGTTGCGCTTAAATATGCCAGGATAAGGCACACCAGAATAAAACCTCCTCCAGCGCTCATGATCGCTAAAACATTCTGAGGCACAGGCATATTAGGTTACCCATTATTTGGACAGTTTTAGTGTTCAAACAGTGGTAGCAAACAATATAAGTGCTACGGGCAGAATAAATAAATACTGGTGATAAGCAATGGTGAGCGATGAAATGCTTTACCTTATGGTAAACAGAGAAAAACTGGAAAAGGAACAGGGAGGGAAATATGTAGCTCTCTACAAAGACAGAGTAATAGCTGCGGGTAAAACAGTACATGAAGTATATGAAAAAGTCAAAAAAATAAATGTAAAAAACCCTCTAATTGTGTACATACCCCGGAAGGGGGAGGAGGCTCTCCTAATATGATGAGGATACCCTATGTCTCATGGCGCGGTCACCACTCCCCATTAGTTGAAGTGCAAATAATGAACCAGGACAGGAGGATCAGGACACTGGCGTATCTTGACACGGGTGCCACATATTCTGTTTTTCATGGAGACTTTGCAGAGGAGCTTGGTCTGGATATGTATTCTGGAGAAAGAAGGGACATCACCGTTGGTGATGGTGGAATGATCCCACTCTACCTCTTTAAGCTAAAGCTCATTATTGAGCAAATAAAGATTAATGCACTGGTGGGATTTTCCGACAGGCTGGGTACGGGTATCAACATCATAGGCAGGAGGGACATTCTGGACAACTATGTGGTATGCTTTGACGGGAAAAACAGAGAAGTCATCTGGCACATCTGAGCCTTGCGTTGAGCTTCACCGGCGGAGTTAGCCGAACCTTGCCTATTCTTTTAAGGCTCACTCCTCCTCCAGCATCCTGTGCTTTGGCTCCTCATCAAACTGCTTTGCCCTGATTGCCCACAGCAGCGCCAGAGCCGTGCCCAGGCTCAGAAGCACCGTCGCCGCCACCGCCACCTCGTAGCCCTCCATACTCACCCCTCCTGCAGTGTGCGCAGGTAGGCAACCAGGCTCCACACCTCCCGCTCCGTCAGCTTGGCTCTGAAGGGATGCATCCCCGTGCCCGGAACGCCGTTCAGTATGGAATAGTAAAGCCTGCCGTCCTCCACGCTGTCCATGAACTCTGCGCTCGTGAAGTTCGCGGGCTTCGGGCTCAGGTACTCTGCTGCAGGTCCATCGCCCGCGCCGGTGCTGCCGTGGCAGCCTGAGCAGTGGAAGGCAAACAGCCTCCTCCCCAGAAGCACCGCCTCCTCGCTCTCCGCCAGCGGGTTCCTGAGCTCCCTGTAGCTCGCGGGCACCATGGCTCGCATCATCTCCTCCTCCCTGCCAAGCCTCTGCGCCTCCAGCATCGCCTGCTTCATCCTGCGCTGCATCTCAGCCTTCCTCCTCGCCTCCTCACCGCCGAGGCTCTGCACATACGCAATAAGCGCCTCCAGCTCCTCATCGCTCAGGTACGAGAAGCTGGGCATAATTGAGGCGGGCACCACGTAGCGGGGGTTGATGAAGTGCGCCAGGTGCCAGTCGTCGGTGTAAACTCCCCCTATTCTCGCCAGGTCTGGACCGGTGCGCTCCGTGCCCAGGAGCACTGGCGAATCATAGGCATACTCCCCGGGCACAGAAACCCTGCCGTAGTACTGCACATCCATGCTAAGGTTGCGCACCTGCTGGGTGTGGCAGTACCAGCACCCCTCGCGGATGTACACCTGCCTACCCCTCTCCTCCAGCTCACTCAGGGGCTTCACCCCCGGAGACGGCTGGTACAGCGAGGGATCGCCCATGGGTAGGAGCACCGTAACGGCAAGCGCAACAAGCACCAGCGCCGCCACGCCGGCAGCGATGGTAAGCGCCCTCATCCCCTCCTCACCCCCCGCAGCGAGCTGAAGAAGGCGTACAGGAAGAGATAAACCGAGGCTACCATCAGCACCGCTGAAACCAGCCTTACGATGAGGTAGGGCTTCAGCGCCGCCACCACCTCTATGAAGGGCACCCCCGCCTGCCAGGAGGAGCCCTGAATCAGCCCCGCTATGGTGAGGCTCGCCACGAAGCCGCTCAGCCCGAGGGTGAGCAGGTAGAAGTGGGCTCTTCCGAGGCGCGGGCTCAGCTCCCTCCCCGTGAGCCTGGGCATTGCATAGTAGATGCACGCAAACCCCCAGAAGCTGAAGGCACCCAGAAGGGCGAGGTGGGCATGAGCAACAACCCAGTTGGTGAAGTGCACATACGGCTGCACCACCCTTAGCGCCTGGAAGGGACCCTGCAGGCAGGTGAGCAGGTACCACACGCCGCCCAGCACCAGAAACTTCAGGGCTATGCAGTCGCTCTGAGCAAAGCGTCTCCCCTGCTCCGCCTGCGAGACCAGGTGCCACCTGCCCTCAATGGTCTTCCAGAAGTTCACCATCACCGCCACCACGGGCAGGAGCATGGCAACGCTCGCCACTATGGCGACGGTCTGCGCCCACACCGGCACAGGTCCGAAGATCAGGTGGTGGGTGCCCACCCAGGGGTAAAAAAGCCCCAGCGTCCAGAAGCCAAGAAGCGAGAGCCTGTGGCTGTAGAGGGGCTTCCTCACCAGCTTTGGCAGCAGGTAGTAGGCTGCACCCACGCCGAGGGGCGTGAACCACAGCCCCAGGATGTTGTGCCCGTAGAACCAGTTGACTATGGCGTCGTTCACGCCGTAGAGCGCTCCTCCAGCCCACATGGCATTGCCCACGAAGTACACCAC
>JAADFH010000079.1 GCA_013152995.1 Methanobacteriota archaeon | reverse complement strand
GCACCACCCCAAACCTTTTTATTCCCCTGTGCCGAGCAACCACTGAGGTGGGATTTATGAAGAAGGGCAGGATACTCATGATTGTTGGGGACTACGTTGAAGACTACGAGGTCATGGTGCCCTTTCAGGCACTGCAGATGCTCGGCTATGAGGTTCACGCCGTCTGCCCCGATAAGAAAGCAGGCGACACCGTTGCCACGGCGGTGCACGACTTTGAAGGGGAGCAGACCTACAGCGAGAAGCGCGGGCACAACTTCAAGCTAAATGCCAGCTTTGATGAGGTGAAGCCGGAGGACTACGACGCCTTAGTAATCCCCGGAGGAAGGGCACCCGAGTACATCAGGCTCAACGAGAAGGTGCTTGAGATGGTCAGGCACTTTGCCGAAGCCGGCAAGCCCATAGCGGCGATATGCCACGGCATACAGGTGCTAACCGCTGCTGGCGTGCTCAGGGGCAGGAAGTGCACCGCCTATCCGGCGCTTGAGCCGGAGGTTAAAAGCGCTGGAGCCGAGTGGGTCAGCACCCCAATAGACGGTGCCTGTGTGGACGACAACCTCGTCACCGCACCAGCCTGGCCTGCGCACCCCGTGTGGCTCTCCAACCTGGTCAGACTTCTGGAGGAGCGCTCCGCCTGAGCACCCTGATGTACTCCCCCTCTGCCTCCCTGCTGGTACCCACCACCAGCCTCAGCCTCCCCCCAGCCTCCTCAAGCATCCCGCAGGCTTCAATCACCTCCCCCCTCACCGCCTGACCCGTGTAGGTGTGGGTGTAGCTCACCACCTCCCGCACGCTCTCATGCTCCACCCCGTACCTTGCAGGAACATCAAAGCTCAGCGAATCATCCACAACCACAGCCCTTATGCACCTCCTGCCGAGCTGCCTGCACCTCTCAGCCCTCCATCGCCTCTTCACCCTCCTCACCAGCAGCAGGTCAACCAGCCTGCCCCTGAAGCTCAGCCTGTTCAGCTTCCTGCGCTCGTGCCACAGGAACTCCTCAAAGCTCAGCCCTTCGCCAGAGGGGAACCTCTTCCGGTAGCACCTGCGCCACTGCTCCAGGCTCAGCTCTCCCCAGCCCTCAGCCAGCATCCTCCTGAGCCTCTCAAGATTCTCCCTCCCGTACACCACTAGGTCAATGTCAGAGGTGGGTGAGTGCAGCCCAGCCAGAGCGGAGCCTGTTATGCCCAGGCAGCGCAGCGGCACCACCCGCTCAAGCCTCAGCACCAAGGCTCGTACGTCCCTCTCAAACCCGTCGGAGGGGAGCTCCACAATCTCCTCCAGCCTGCGCTCGGGCAGGAGATGCTCCCTCACCCTCTCCAGCGGCACCGCCTGCATCTCCCTGCAGGGATGCCTGAAGAGGTACTCAGGATACCTCTCCCTGAGGTACGCGAAGGACTCCGAGGTGCTGCCCGCCGAGGCGTACCTCACGCCTCCCCTCCGCCTCTCCCCCCGCTCGCTGGGGTAGTAGCGCAGGAAAGCCAGCACCCTGCCGGGAGGATGCGCATAGCTAACCGCCGCAAAAACCAGCCCCTCGGGTGTGATGATAAAATCCCTTGGAGCTACCTCTCTCGCTGCACCTGCTCCGCTACCAGGAAGCTCCCCTTTTCCACATCCCTGTACACCACCACCCCCGGTCCGATTTTTGCGTTTGAGCCAATCTTTCTCCCCGCATTTATCATCACATTCAGCCCCAGCTTGACGTTGTCTCCGATCACCGCCCCGAACTTCCGCCTGCCGGTGGGTGTGAGTTTCCCTCTTACCTTCACCTTCACCTCAGCCTCATCTAGGCGCAGGTTGCCCACCTTTGCCCCTGCGCCGAAGTTGCACCCCCTGCCTATCAGCGAGTCCCCCACGTAGCTCAGGTGGGAGATGTGGGTGTGCTCCATTATCACCGAGTTCTTCACCTCAACGCTGTTGCCGATTCTGCACCCCTCGCCGATGCTGGAGTGGCTCCGCAGGTAGGCGTTGGGACCCACGCTCGCCCCCCTGCCGATGTACACCGGCCCCTGCACATAGCTTCCCGAGCGTATCACCGCCCCCTCCTCCATGTACACCCTGCCAGAGATGCTCACCCTCCCCTCAACCTCGCCCAGAATGCGGTGCGGCAGCTGCTCCAGCATCACCCTGTTAGCCTCTAAGTACTGCCAGGGCGTGCCTATGTCCAGCCACATCCCCTGAGTTTCAACCGCCCTCACCTCCGACTCTCTTATCAGGAGCTCCAGCGCCGAGGTCAGCTCGTACTCCCCCCTCGGCGATCTCTGGATTCTTTCTATCGCCCCGTACACCTCGGGGGAGAAAACGTACATGCCCGCGCTTATCACATTGCTCTGCGGCTTCTCCGGCTTCTCCACAATCTCAAGCACCCTGCCCGAGGAGTCCAGCCTGAGCACACCGTAGTTCTCAGGGTTCTCAACCCTCCTGCATGCGATGGTTGCGCCTCCTGAGTGAGCCTCCACCAGCCTTGCGATGTCCGAGCTGCTCACTATCGTGTCTCCGTTCAGCACCAGGAAGTCCTCGCCGAAGCTCGTCTGCGCAACCGCGTGCGCCGTGCCCAGGCGCTGCTCCTGCACCACGTAGCTCAGCCTCATCCCCAGCTCCTCGCCCTCGCCGAAGCGCTGGCGTATGCTCTCCCCCAGGTAGCCCACGAGCAGGCACACATCCCTTATTCCAGCCTCCCTCAGCGCCTCCAAGATGTGCTGCAGAATCGGCTTGCCGGCAACTGGGAGCATAGCCTTGGGCTGCGTCTCGGTGAGGGGCTCAAGCCTCGTCCCCCTGCCAGCGGCAAGCACAAGGGCATGCATGCTAAGCACCGTACTTCTCGCTTCTGTTCATCAGGTCAAGCAGTATCGGCATTAAGTCTGTGCCCCTGATTCTTCCCAAGCCTCCTGCGGCGCATGCACGCTCGCTGAAGGCTGAAACACCGTCGCTCCTCACCTCCGGACCTGCGATCAGCACCGGCACGGTGTCGCCGCAGTGGTCGCCCACGCTGCAGGGGGTGGTGTGGTCTGAGAGCACCACGATGTAGTTATCCTCTGCAAACTCCCTCAGCTCCCCAACCATGGCATCTATCTCCTCAATCACCCGCACCTTCCTCTCTGGGGAGTGGTCGTGCGCAGCCTCGTCAGCCTCCTTTATGTTCATCAGCAGGAACTCATGCCTCTCCAGCACCTTCAGCGCCTGCTTAGCCCTTGCAACATACTCCCTCTCCGCCTCCACCACCTCCATTCCCGCAAGCCTGGCAATGCCCTTTATTATTGCTGTGGTGGCAATGCAGGCGCCGCTCATGCGGTAGCGCTGCGAGAAGCTCTCCAGCTCGGGCACAATGCCGGCGCCCCTCGCGAGCAGGTAGTTTGCTGGCGGCTTCCCCTCCCCCGCCCTGCGCCTGTTGAGCTCGTGAGCCTCAAGCACCTCATGCGCCTTCTCCGAGAAGGCATTCAGCAGCTCTGCGGTGCGCTCAGCCTCCGGCGTAGCCTCCAGGGGCTCCGCACGCCTAACCCTTACGCCGGTGGCATGCGGGTCTGTGTCACTCACCCTGTGGCTCAGGCGCTCTCCCCTGAACACCAGAGCGCAGCGGTAGGCTAAGGAGCTCAGCTCCACCTCCACCCCGGGCAGCTCAATGCTTCTGAGCGCCTCAACCAGAGC
>JAADFH010000078.1:3692-4373 GCA_013152995.1 Methanobacteriota archaeon | reverse complement strand
CGTGGGCATCTGCAATCATTGGAAACATCACAGCGTAAATCGCCGAGGGGAAGAAGAAGCTGATCTTCCCCAGCACGCTGGCTGAGGTGTAAATACCTGCCTCTCTTGCCGAGAAGAAGTACTTTGCAAGCACAACGTCAAGGTTGGCTGGCACAGAGAAGCACAGCATGGCAATAAGCACGGGCAGGGAGTAGCTGTAGAAGGAGGTGAAGCTGAAGCTGCTCTCTGTGGCGCTCCTGAGGTGTCCGCGCAGCAGCAGCAGCGCCGCAACCACAGGCACAATCTGCCCGAAGGCTACGCCCGCAAGAGCACCTGCCACGCCGGCACCCATCACCACCAGGGGCACGCCCGTGGCGAATCTTGCGGCTGAGCTTGAGATGAGCAGCAGCGAAAGCGCACCGAAGCGCTGCAAACCCCTGAGCACGCCCTCGGTGATGGGTCTGAGCCACAGCAGGAACAGCAGCACCGCCAGCACCAGCACGGGCTCTCTCTCAGAGATCTTGAGCATCCTGCTCAGCGGGTTGAGGAGCAGCAGGGTTATGCCGGCGCTCGCAAAGCCGAGCAGCACCATGCGCCAGATGCCGCCCCTGAGGAACCTGCCCAGACTGTGCCCCCTGGCAACAAGCTCAGCCGCAAACCTGGCGGCGGAGGTGTTCAGCGTCTGGGAAATCAGGGTGGTCA
>JAADFH010000078.1:0-3650 GCA_013152995.1 Methanobacteriota archaeon | reverse complement strand
GGACCCAGCGCCCTGCCCATGTACACCTGGTACACGTAGTTCAGCACACCCGAGAGGGTGGTGCCTATGAACATCACGCTGCCGTGCCTGAAAAGCCTGTCCTTCAGCAGGAAGCGCATCAGCCAGCGCTCCTACCTTATTGAGCCGCCGGAGCTGTACTTCTGCCTTGCCCTTGCAAGCCTGAACCTGCAGTACTTTGCCACATCCCTCGCCGAAACCATTCCAACAATTTCCCCGTTCTCTATCACCGGCAGCCTGCGCACCGGGTAGAGGTTGAAGAGCTCGCTTGCCTTGCTCAGGGGTGCGGAGGCATCTATGGTTACCTTGAGTTCGGTCATAACCTCGCTCACCCTCACCTCCTTGAAGCGCAGCCCCCTTGCAACCACCTTGGTCACGATGTCCCTCTCGGTGAGTATGCCCCACTGCGCCTCTCCCAGCTTCACCAGCACCGAGCCGATGTTCTTCTCCTTCATTATCTTGGCAGCTTCAAGCACCGACATCTCAGGGGCAACCACCGTTATCCCGTGCATTATCTCCCTGACCTGCATGTGCAAAGCCTCCGCTCAGCACAGCTCGTGGTCAATTGAGTTGGTGGGGCACACCTCAACGCAGGAGCAGCACTCTATGCACTCCTGCGGATGGGCGGCGTAGCTCTTTCCATCCTGGAGCACGTACACGTGCGCCGGGCAGATGTCGGCACACTCTCCGCATCCTACGCAGGTATCCCTGTTGACCACAATCTCCGGCATGCAACGCACCTCAGAAGGTTGTGAGCTCACCCTTTATGAAGAGCTCTGTGATTCTGCGAATGTTCGCCAGATTCTCGTCAACAATGCTGTGAACGTCCTGCTGAATGCTGCTCAGGGAGGTGCCCTCCTCCAGTATGAGCTGCACGCTCGCCGCGCGGGGCTGGTCTATGGGTCTGCCTATCTGGGAGAGCAGGCGCACGTACACCTCCTTTACCCCCGCCACCTCCTCTGCCACCTGCTGGGCTATTCTCGGGGCGAGCAGGTTGTATATCTTGCCCACGTGGTTCACCGGGTTCTTGCCCGCCGCCGCCTCCATGCTCATGTGCCTGTTGGGGGTTATCAGCCCGTTCACCCTGTTGCCCCTGCCCACACTGCCGTCGTCACCCATCTCCGCAGACGTGCCTGTGGCGGTGAGGTACACCGCCTTTCTCTCGTAGTCGTCCCCGGTATTCAGGTTGACCTCAACCTCCCGCTCGGTAATCCCGGAGGCTATCCTCTCAACCTCCTCCTTTATGTCATCAACCACGCTTATGTAGTGGTCAATATCAGGCACCTTCCTGGCAATCATGGCAACCGAGATCGTGAGAACGATTCTGTCACCCTCTCTCAGACCCATAACCTTTATATCCTCGCCGCTTTCAGGATAGCGCTCCTTGAAGGCATCGCTGTTGAGCTCCCTCTCAACGGTGTAGCACAACCTCTCAACATCGCTCAGCGGTGCAAAGCCAACGCCGAAGGAGGTGTCGTTGGCGAGGGGCATCTCCTTTGAGCGTGTGAACACGTCTATGAGGTCAGTACTACCCTGACCTATCCGTGAGTCAAGGATAACATCACCCTCAACGTTGATGTTGCGCAGGGTTCTGCTGAGGTAGTCTCTTGCCGCCTTCATGGCTATCCTGTGCACGGGCACAACCCTGTCGCCGGCTATCATGGTGGCTCTGCCTGAGAGCAGCACGTATATGGGCTTGACCACCTCGCCCCTGCCGAAGTCCACCTCAGCCTTTCCACCCACCACTTCCACCTGGTCGGTATTGTGGTGCAGCACCACACCGAACTCCTTCATGTAGGCTCTGCAGAGCTCCCTGCTTATCGCATCCGCCATGCCATCAGCCAGGCTGTCTGGGTGCCCCACGCCTTTGCGCTCCACCAGCTCTATCTGCTGCTCCTCAACGGGTGTGCGGGTCACCTGCTCAACATAAATCTTCCTGCTCATGCGCATCTCCTCACTACCCTTAATTGGCTGAAGGCATAAAAATATATTGCCGTGTGCTGATGAGTTGCATCAGGCGATGCGCATGGTGCTCAGGTACAGGCTTACGCCAGCCTTGCCGGCTGTGCTGATGCTGCTACTGCTTCCCCAGCTTCATGCACAGGTTTTCAGCGCTGAATGCGTTGAGACCTTCTCATCTCCCGAGAACTCCCTGCCGGCTCTACTGAGCTTCATAGACTCGGCTTCAGAGAGCCTGTACATAAACGTCTACACCTTCACGAGCAGCACCGTTGCATCGGCGGTGGCGGAGAAGGCGCGGCAGGGGGTGGATGTTAAGATTATCGTGGAGCGCACGCCGGTGGGTGGCATGCCCGCAGGTGAGATGCAGCTCCTGAGGGCTCTCAAAGCGGCGGGTGCGGAGGTTTACCTGTACTCCGGCAGCCTCAGGTACAACCACGCCAAGTATGCGATTGCGGATGGCAGCAGGGTGCTCGTGAGCACCGAGAACTTCGGTGAGCATGGTTTTCCGGCTGATGCCAAAGGCAACCGGGGCTGGGGTGTTGTGGTGCACAGCAGGGAGCTCGCAGCCTACCTGCTGGAGGTTTTCATGGGGGACCTCAGGCAGAGCAGGAGGCTTGAGGAGGGGCTGGAGTTCTACAACTTCCAGCAGGTGCCGGAGCTGGAGGGGAGCTGGAAGGTGTACTGCATGCAGGGGCTTGAGGTGGTGCCGGTGGTTGCTCCCGAGAATGCGGTTGATGTGATTACTGAGCTGCTTGACAGCGCCAACACGAGCATCTACGTGCAGCAGTTCTACATCTACCCCTACTGGGGCAGCAGCAGGCGCGGCTCTCCGGGAAATCCCCCCAACCCGCTGCTTGAGGCTGCCATCGCTGCGGCGCGCCGCGGGGTGGAGGTCAGGATTCTGCTTGACAGCTACTGGTACAACACTAAGGAGGACAACCCCAGGAGCAACCTCAGAACCGCAACCTATGTGAACGGCATTGCCAAGGAGGAGGGGCTCAGCCTGGAGGCGAGGCTGGCTCTGCCCTACGAAGATGGCAGGATAAGGCTGTACCACACCAAGGGTGTGGTGGTAGACGGCAGAGCCGTGCTGGTCTCAAGCGTAAACTGGAATGAGAACTCCCCAACCAGGAACAGGGAGGTGGGGGTGGTGGTTTACTCGCCCACACCCGGCGAAAGCCTCGCCAGCCTGAGGCTGGGGGAGGCTGTGAGGCTGATGCGAGGGGATACGCCTGCAGCCTACTTCCAGCGGGTGTTTGAGGAGGACTGGCAGAACAGCGGGGGTGAGCTTGAGAAGGGGCGGTGGAGGTGGGTGGCGGTGGTTGTGGTGGTGCTCTCTGGAGCCGCTGGCTTGCTGCTCAGGCGCGGCTGGCGCTGGCGCTAAGCGCTGAGCGCCTGTTCCAGAAATCTGGCAAAGCGCTGGTTCTGCATGAGCTCTCTGAGGAACTCGGAGGGGCGGTCGGTGTCCGGGAACTTCACCATAAGCGAGGGCAGGTCCTCCTGTATCGCCAGCCTGAACAGCCTGTCAAGCTCCTCATCTTCCAGCTTCACCATGAGCTCCCTCAGCAGGGCGTGGGCTTCAAGCTCCTTCAGAAGCTCCTCCCGCCACCGCCGCTCGTAGGCTTGCTTCAGAAAGCCAGCGCTGAAGTCCTCCTCCTCAAGCGCTCTTA
>JAADFH010000077.1 GCA_013152995.1 Methanobacteriota archaeon | reverse complement strand
TTCACTCACGCTACCCCCTGGTTTGGGTTTTTAATTCACACGTGCATTTATCGGCGATATATCTATATGCCTGAGGGTCTATATATGCCTTATGGTTTGAATGGTTAACTCAGATGCTATCAAAAACGTACTTCTCTAACCTGCGGTCTGGGCACAGCCTGCGTGAAGCTCTGCCTTGCCAGGGAAAGAAGTAGTGGGGGATGGGGGCACTGGGACTTGAACCCAGGTCTGCGGGTTTCCCTCGGGAATCGTCTGGAGCCCGCCATGATAGCCGCTACACCATGCCCCCAGCAGGGGTGTTATCTCCACCTACTCTAACAAGTTAAAACAATCACGGTTATGCTTGTGATTGTTACGGCTCTCAACCCGCATAGGCGGTGCTCATGAGCGTCAAGCTTTACGACACAACGCTCAGAGACGGAGCTCAGTCAGAGCACATCTCCTTCTCGGTAGAGGACAAGCTGAAGATAGCCGAGAAGCTGGACGAGCTCGGCATCCACTACATTGAGGGGGGCTGGCCGGGCTCAAACCCCAAGGATGAGGAGTTCTTTGAGCGTGCGAGGAAGCTTGAGCTGAGCAGCTCCCGCATAGTAGCCTTCGGCAGCACCAGGCGTGCGGGGGTGAGGGCTGAGAAGGACGCAAACCTGCGCTCACTCATAGAGAGCGGCACCGAGAGTGTGACGATATTCGGCAAGAGCTGGGACCTGCATGTGAGGGAGGCGCTCAGAATCAGCCTTGAGGAGAACCTGGCAATGATAACCGAGAGCATAGAGTACCTCAAGGAGCACGGCAGGGAGGTTTTCTACGATGCTGAGCACTTCTTTGATGCATACAAGAGCAACCCGGAGTATGCGCTCGCCACGCTGCGTGCAGCAGAGGAGGCAAAGGTTGACTGCATAGTGCTCTGCGACACCAACGGGGGAACGCTCCCCTTTGAGACCATGGAGATAATGAAGGAGCTCAGGCAAAGGGTGCGAACCCCTCTGGGGATTCATGCCCACAACGATGCCGACACCGCCGTGGCTAACTCGGTGATAGCGGTGCGCATGGGGGCTGTGCAGGTTCACGGCACGATAAACGGCTACGGCGAGCGCTGCGGAAATGCAAACCTGTGCTCAATAATACCCAACATAAAGCTCAAGCTGGGCATAGACTGCATAAGCGATGAGCAGCTCAGGAAGCTCACCCAGATTTCCAGGTTCGTGAGCGAGATTGCAAACATGCCCCATCAGCACAACATGCCCTATGTTGGAAGCTCAGCCTTCGCCCACAAGGCAGGGGTGCACGTGGATGCGGTGCACAAGGCGCCGAGAACCTACGAGCACGTTGACCCCGAGAGCGTGGGGAACACCAGGCGCTTCTTAGTTTCCGAGCTCTCGGGCAGGACAGGGATATGCATCAAAGCCAGGGAGTTCGGGGTATCCCTGGAGAAGGACTCCGAGGAGGTAACGGCAATCCTGAGAAGGCTCAAGGAGATGGAGATGCAGGGGTATCAGTTTGAGGGTGCTGAGGCGAGCTTTGAGCTGCTGATAAAGCAGGTGCTGGGCATGACCAAGGAGTTCTTCAGGCTGGAGGGCTTCAGGGTGCTTGTTACCTCTGAGGGTGAGAGAATGCGCTCCGAGGCTACGGTGAAGCTCAGGGTGAATGACAGGTACGAGCACACGGCTGCGGAGGGCAATGGTCCTGTGAATGCGCTTGACAACGCCCTGAGGAAGGCTCTTGAGAAGTTCTACCCCGAGCTGAAGGAGGTGCACCTCACCGACTACAAGGTGAGGGTGCTGGACACCCATGAGGGCACAGGGGCGAAGGTCAGGGTGCTCATAGAGAGCAGCGACGGCAGCAGGAGCTGGAGCACCGTGGGTGTGTCCGAGAACATAATTGAGGCGAGCTGGGTTGCCCTGGAGCAGGGGCTGGTTTACAAGCTGATGAAGGAGCAGGAAAAGCGGGAAGGGGAGTGAGAAGGTGGAGCTCAGGGCAGAGGTTGTGCCTCCGGGAGTGAGGAGCAGGAAGGTCTGCGAGCTTCTTGAGTGCATGGCTGCCACAGCCTTTCAGGGCAGAAAGCTGGGCGAGGCTTTTCTGGTGTGGAAGGAGATGCTGAGCAGCGAGCGGTGCACGGTGCTATTCGGTATGAGCGGCGCGATGGTTCCCGCGGGGATGCGCAGGCTGGTGGCGCACCTGATAAGGCGCAGGTTTGTGGACGTGCTCGTGACCACTGGCGCAAACATATTCCACGACATCCACGAGGCTCTGGGAGGGAGGCACTACAGGGGCAGCCCGCATGCGGATGATGCGGAGCTGCTCAGGCACGGCATAGACAGGATTTACGACGTCTTTGCCAGGGAGGAGGAGTTCAGGAGGGTTGACAGGTGGATTGCGGATGTGAGCAGGGAGCTGGGGCAGGAGGAGGAGTACTCCTCCAGGGAGATCGTGGCGTTTCTGGGCAGGAAGCTTGCGGAGGAGGGGGCTGAGGAGGAGAGCATAACCCTTGCCGCCTACCGCTCCGGTGTGCCCGTGTTCATACCCGCGCTGTGCGACTCCTCAGTGGGCATAGCGCTCACCCTTGCGAGAAGGCAGGGGCACAGGGTGCTGGTGAGCCACACCAAGGATGTGGACGAGTTCACCAAGCTTGTGGAGCATGCGGAGAGCACGGGTGTGGTATACGTGGGCGGTGGTGTGCCCAAGAACTTTATCCAGCAGGTGGAGGTCACGCTCTCGCTCCTGGGAAGCGCCAAGGGAGGGCACAGCTATGCGGTGCAGTTCACCACGGATGCACCCCACTGGGGCGGGCTGAGCGGGTGCTCCTTTGAGGAGGCGATAAGCTGGGGAAAGCTTGCACCCAGGTCAAGGAGGGTGCAGTGCTTTGTTGACGCCACCATAGCTCTACCGCTGGTGGTGCATGCGCTTGAGGAGGTGCGCCCGCAGCTCAGGCAGAAGCCGCCTGAGCTGTGCTCTCTTCCGCAGCCTTAGCGGGTCTGTACCTGACTAAGAACCTTGCAAGGTCCTCAATCTCCTGGGAGAATCTGCTCGCCGGTGCCCGCACCAGCAGCGGCTCCTCGTGCTCAAGCGCCTCCTGCATCTCCCGCTCCTCGGGCAGGACGGCAAGCACGGGCACAGAGAGGAGTTCCTCCACGGCATCAACGTCCACCTCGTCCGCACGGTTCACCACCACCCCCAGCACCTTTGCCCCCCTGGCGCGCAGCGTGCTTATGGCGTTGAGTGCATCCGCTATGGAGAGCTTCTCGGGGTTGGCGATGACCAGCACCTCCATGGTGTCGTCAACCACGTGCAGCGCCTCCTGCCCTGGCGGGAAGTCCAGGAGCACGAAGTCGTAGCTCTCCCTCAGGCTGTGTATAACCTCGCGCAGCTTCTCCGCTGCGTCAGCACGCCTGTAGGCGCCCTCAACAGGAAGGGTGGCAAGCACGTGGCAGCCATACTTCTGGGTGAGCATCTCCTCTGCCCTCCCCCTGCCCTCAAGGACGCACCTGAGCCCCTCGCCCTTGACACCCATGGTCATGTCCAGGTTCGGCATACCCAAGTCCAGGTCTATCAGCAGAACCTTCCTGCCGAGCTTTGCAAGCGCCACGCCGAGGTTGGTTGTGAGCGTGGTCTTGCCAACGCCACCCTTGCCGGAGGTCACCGCAACAACCCTGCGCTCGGGCTCTGCAGCTGGAGGCGGTGCC
>JAADFH010000076.1 GCA_013152995.1 Methanobacteriota archaeon | reverse complement strand
ACCTGGGGGCTGATACTCGCCAACCTGGTGGTCTTCGGGTACGAGCTCAGCCTGTGGAGTCAGGGCAGGCTTGAGGAGTTTATCTACACCTACGGCGCTGTGCCTGCCAGAGTGAGCAGGGGTGAGGCGCTGCACACCCTGCTTACCTCCATGTTCATCCACGCAGGCTTCCTGCACATACTGGGCAACATGCTCTACCTGTACATCTTCGGGGACAATGTGGAGGATATGATGGGCAGGCGGAGGTACCTGGCATTCTACTTCTTCTCGGGCATGGTGGCGATGCTTGCGCAGGTGGCGGTGCATCCTCAGGCTGAGGTTCCGGGGGTGGGAGCGAGCGGTGCCATCGCCGGCGTGCTGGGCGCGTACTTCATAACCTACCCCGGGGCGAGGGTGAGGACGGTGCTGATACTGGGGATATTCATACGGGTGGTCTACCTCCCTGCGGCGCTGGTGCTGGGCTTCTGGTTCCTGCTGCAGGTGCTTGCGGGAGTGCTCAGCCTGGGGGAGGTGAGCGAAGCTGGTGGGGTGGCATACTTTGCGCATGCAGGAGGGTTTGCCGCCGGCATGCTTCTTGCACCCTTCCTGAGGAAACGTTAATTATTAATGGGAGTCAAGGTATGGTAATGGAGCGGGCGCTTGAGACGGCGGAGGAGGAGCTGGAGGACAGGTTTGAGAGGTTCTTCCGGGCGTACTACCACTCCGCAATCCTTGAGGCGGTGCACGGCTACCCGGAGACCAGGAGTATCGTGGTGGATTTTGAGGTGCTTGACAGGTATGACATACAGCTTGCAGACCTGGTTATAAACTCACCCGACTCAGCGATACCTGCAGCCCAGAGGGCATGCTCCAGGATTGAGCAGCCCGTTGGAAGGGCAAGAGCTAAGCTGAATGTGCGCTTCACCAACCTGCCCAGCACTTCCAAGCTTGCTATAAGGGACATAAGAAGCGAGAATGTGGGGAAGCTGATATCCATAGAGGGAATCGTGCGCAAGGCTACGGATGTGCGCCCAAAGCTGGTGGTGGCGGCTTTTGAGTGCAGGAAGTGCGGCGAGATGAACCTGATAAATCAGAGGGATGAGAGCCTGCGGGAGCCGTACCTTTGCCAGGGGTGCGAGAACCGCGGACCTTTCAAGCTTGATGTTGAGTCCTCGCAGTTTGTTGACTCCCAGAAGATTCTGGTGCAGGAGAACCTGGAGGACCTGCGCGGCGGCGAGCACCCGAAGCAGATAGTTGTGCTGCTTGAGGACGACCTCACGGGGAGGCTGACCCCGGGCGACTCGGTGGAGGTTATAGGTGTGCTGAGGGCGGGGCTAAAGAAGAGCGGTGGCACGAAGTCCAGGGTGGTTGAGATCTTCATAGAGGCGAACAACTTCAATCCCGTTGAGATAGAGTTTGAGGAGGTGCAGATTTCAAAGGAGGATGAGAGGAAGATTGTTGAGCTGGCAAAGGACCCCGAGATATACAGCAAAATCGTGAGGAGTATTGCACCGCACATATACGGCTACGAGGAGATAAAGGAGGCGATAATGTACCAGCTATTCTCTGCACCCGCCATTGAGCTGCCGGATGGCGGAAGAATACGTGGCGATTCTCACATAATAATCATGGGTGAGCCTGCCACGGGTAAGAGCGAGATACTGCAGTATGTTGCCAAGGAGCTGGCTCCGAGGGGTGTGTATGCCAGCGGAAAGGGTACGAGCGGTGCAGGTCTCACTGCAGCCGCCGTTAAGGATGAGTTCGGCGATGGCGGCTGGAGCCTGGAGGCTGGTGCGCTGGTGCTGGCTGATAGAGGCATAGCCTGCATTGATGAGTTTGATAAGATGGAGCCGGGTGACAGGTCGGCGATGCATGAAGCCATGGAGCAGCAGAGTGTGAGCATCGCGAAGGCGGGGATTCTTGCAACCTTCCGCTCACGCTGCGCAATTCTTGCCGCTGCAAACCCGAAGTACGGCAGGTTTGATGAGTACCGTCCGATTTCCGAGCAGGTTAACCTTCCTCCGACGATACTCTCCAGGTTTGACCTGATTTTCTTTGTCAGGGATGACCTCTCAAAGACCAGGGATGTTGCCAGGCACATCCTGGATACCGCATCTTCACCTGACTCGCTTCAGCCACCCATACCTCCAGAGCTGCTGCGCAAGTACATCGCCTATGCCAGGCAGAACATATTCCCGGAGCTGAGTCAGGAGGCAAGGCGCGTGATTGAGGACTTCTACGTGGAGATGCGTGAGGTGGCGCAGCAGAGCGAGGATGTGCCCATACCCCTGACTGCCAGGCAGCTCTGGGCGATAGTGAGGCTTGCCAGAGCAAGGGCGAGGGTGAGGCTGAGCAGGGTGGTCACAGCGGAGGATGCGGAGCGTGCTATTGAGCTCATAAAGTTCAGTCTGTCCCAGGCGGGGTTGGACTTTGAGACAGGCAAGGTGGATATAGACAAGATATACGTGGGGGTTACCAAGTCACAGCGGGACAAGATACGTGAGATTCTGGGGATAATAAGGGAGCTGGAGGAGGAGTACGGCACCGCAAAGCGCTCGGAGATTCTGGAGGAGGCTGAGAGAAGGGGTATCTCCAAGGGTGAGGTGGATGAGATATTGAAGAAGCTGCATGATAGCGGGGATATTTTTGAGCCCAAGCATGACCACTTCAAAACCGCATGAGGTGATGGTATGGAGCGTGAGACTGCCGTCAAGCTTGAGGTCAGGGATGTGGTTGAGGGCAATTTTGTGCGCAGCGGCTCAAAGGAGTCTAATTATGTGCTCACAAGGCAGGGTGTGAGGGCTGGCAGGGTGAGGCTGATGGGGCTGGTGGTGAGCAAGTTTGTCAGCGAGGATGGAAAGTTCGCAAGCATCACCCTGGACGACGGCACTGCCACCATAGCGGTGCGCGCTTTCAGGGAGATTGAGCCGCTGATGAAGCTCAGGGTGGGTGATACCGCAGATGTTATAGGAAAGCCCAGGGAGTATGAGGGTGAGGTGTACGTGCTTGCTGAGTGTGCATGGCGGGTTGATGACCCCAACTGGGAGCTGGTGAGGAAGCTTGAGATTGCGATTCAGAAGCTGAGCCTCCCTGTGCAGAGCCATGCTGATGAGCATGCTGAGGCTGAAGCGGTAGCAGCGCCTCAGGTGCAGGTGACGGCGGAGGAGGGGATTGAGGAGCTGGTGGAGGAGGAGAGCATAGAGGTGGTTGAGGAGGAGGTGCCGGAGGAAGCCGGAGAGGAGGCTGACCCGAAGATGCTGGTGCTGAACCTCATAGAGGAGCTGGACGATGGCGAGGGTGTGAAGTACATCACCCTGCTCAGGGAGAGCGGACTTGAGGAGGATACGCTGGAGAGTGTGCTGAATGAGCTGCTGGGAGATGGAGAGATATACGAGCCGAAGATTGGAAGGTTCAGAAGGGTGTAGTATGAGGTACTGGACGAAGGTGTACAGGGTGGAGATGGAGGTACTGGTGGCGGTGTGCGATGAGGAGCTTCTGGGTCAGGTGTTTGAGGAGGGAGAGCTGGTGCTGGATGTGCGTGAGGAGTTCTACGGCGGCGAGAGGCTGACGGAGAGCGAGGTGCTGCAGGTGCTCAGGGAAGCCACCATCGCAAATCTCACGGGCAGAGGGGCGGTGAGGATGGGAATAAAGGCAGGGGTCATAGATCGCAGAAATGTGCTGAAGGTCCAGGGTATTCCGCATGCGCAGATGGTGAGGATGTGAG
>JAADFH010000075.1 GCA_013152995.1 Methanobacteriota archaeon | reverse complement strand
AAGCCTCGGGCGGGGTTTGAACCCGCGACCTCTTCCTTACCAAGGAAGCGCTCCACCAGGCTGAGCTACCGAGGCTGTGTGAAAAAGCGTAAACTGGCACTACATAAAAGTATATTGGAACCCCCTGGAGCATGCGGCGTGCTCTTGGCGTTAGCGGCTGACGCAAACTTTAAATATCTTCCCCCCTAACCTCTCTAAGGGTGTGTTAGGAAATGGCGCAGAGACCGCTGGACGTGCTTCACAAGAGTTTGGAGATGCCGGTACTGGTGGGTTTAAAGAGCGGCAGGGAGTATCGGGGTACCCTTAAAGGTTACGACATGCACATGAACGTGGTTCTCCAGAACGCCGACGAAATCAAGGACGGCACTCCTGTTCGCAGGCTGGGTCTAGTTATCATCCGGGGGGACAGCGTTGTGTTCATCTCCCCCTGAGCTTCCTTAAGGCTTATGCAGACCTGGGTTGAGAAGTATCGCCCCCGTACCCTGAAGGAGGTTGCAGGGAACACCTCCGCTGTTTCTGAGGTAGCCCGCTGGGCAGAAGAGTGGAAGCACGGCTTGCCCGAGAAGCGTGCCCTGCTGCTCTACGGTCCTCCCGGCAGCGGCAAGACCTCCACCGCCTATGCCCTTGCAGAAGAGCTCGGATGTGAGTGCATAGAGCTGAACGCCAGCGACTGGCGCACCCGCGATGTTATAGAGCGTATAGTGGGCACCGCCAGCCGCACAGGCAGCTTGGTGCCCGGAAAAAAGAAGCTCATAATAATAGACGAAGTGGACGGCATCCACGGTCGCTCTGAGTACGGAGGTCTGGCAGCGCTCAAGAAGCTCATCAGCCTGAGCAACCACCCCATAGTCATGATAGCCAACAACCCCTGGAAGCTACCTGCGGAGTTCAGGAAGCTCACCAAGATGGTAGAGTTCAGGCGCATAAACCAGCGCACCGTGCTCAAGGTGCTGAAAAAAATCTGCCACGCTGAGGGCATAGAGGCTGACGAAAAGGTGCTTCGCATCATCGCCTCCGCCTCCTCCGGAGACCTGCGCTCAGCCATCAACGACCTTCAGGCACTGGCAGAGGGCAGGAAAAAGCTTGAGGTGAAGGACACCGAAGTGGTCAGCATCCGCGACACCGAGGTTAAGATCTTTGAGACGCTGCAGAGGGTGCTGAAGACTGAAAGGATAGACCGCGCCATAGATGCGGTCTCCTCCTCGGATGAAGAGCCCTCCACCATACTCAGCTGGCTTGCCGAAAACCTGCCCTTAGAGTACCGCAGCGGCGACGACCTGGCGCTCGCCTACAACTACCTCTCACGTGCGGACGTGTTCTACGGCAGAATCCTGAGGAGGCAGGACTGGGGGCTGCTCAGGTACATGGTTGAGCTGATGAGCGCCGGCGTTGCGGTGGCAAAAAAGCAGAAGTACAGGGGCTACACCAAGTACCGCTACCCCGAGGTTTTCGTGCTCATGGCGGGCAGGAAGGGGGAGAAGCAGAAACTCAAGCCCCTGGTGGAGAAGCTCAGAGAGAGCGGGAAGCTGCACGCCTCCTCCAGGGAGATTGAGCAGGAGTACATACCCCTGCTGATGCACCTCACCCACCACCCCGCCTACTTAGCCGCCGCAATAAAGGAGTTCGGGCTTGAGCGCAGCCACGTTGAGCTGCTAACAGGCAGCAGAGACGCTGCAGAAAAGGCGTACAAAAGCGCCATGAAGGCGGGTGCAGCGGCAAAAACATCAAAGAGCGGTGGCAGGCAGGTCTCTCTGGGTGAGTTTTAGCTCATCCACGATGTCCATGATGCCTGCTGCCGCGTGTTGAGAAGTACGACTTCCTGCGCAGCGCATTCATCACCGTGCGTGCGCTCACCATCCCCACAATCTTCCCCTCATCGTCCACCACGGGCATGTGGCGCACGTAGCGCCCCATCATGCGCTCAGCCGCCTCCTCCACCGGCGCGTCCTGGTGCACCGTGGTTATAACCCTGCACATCACGTGCTTCAGCTCGGTGCCGCACATGATGTCCACCAGCGAGGTCTTCTCGGTGTCCAGGTTCTTGACCACCACCTCGCGCAGCATGTCCCTCTCGGTGAACATCCCTATGGGGTCTGTGGGCGTACCCACTATAACGCTGCTGATGTTCTTCCTCACCATTATCTTCGCAGCCTCTGCGATGGTGGTGTCGGGCGAGACAAAGGTTGCGCTGTGCATTATATCCTTGACCTTCATGCTCTACCCTTTGCCCCCTCACATATTTAAACCTTAGCAGGGATATTTGTGGTGGATTGGAATGCACCTGAGGAAGCTGCTGGAAGAGCTGCTCAGCGGCAGGATTGACATAGATGAGGCGGAGCGGCGCCTGAGGCTCATGAGCTACGAGGAGCTGAAGCACAGCATGCTTGACATAAACCGTGAAGCACGTGCTGGCGCTCCCGAGGCTGTGCTTGCGGAGCACAAGAGCACGGAGGCGCTGCTTGAGATAGCCGAGACCATGCTTGAGGCTAAGGGCAGGTGCATACTCACCAGGCTGAGGCAGAAGCAGGCGGCGGAGCTGGAGAAGCGCTTCCGTGGCAGAGTCAGGGTGGAGGCGTACCCCGAGGCGAGGATGGTAGTGCTCAGGCGCCCCGACTTCAAGCCACCCAGCACTGGAGGCAGGGTAGGTGTGGTGTGCGCCGGCACCTCAGACATACCCGTGGCGAGGGAGGCTGAGGTAATCGCCAGGGAGATGGGGTGCCGCACCTGGTTCTTCTCGGATGTGGGCATCGCAGGCTTGCACCGCCTGCTGCCTGTGATGGAGAGGCTTGCAGAGGTTGACCCTGACGCAATAGTGGTGGCGGCTGGCATGGAGGGTGCGCTTCCGGGGGTGGTGGCGGGTCTGGTGGAGGTTCCGGTGATAGGGTTGCCGGTGTCCACGGGTTACGGGCTCAGGGGCAGGGGAGAGACGGCGCTCTTCACCATGCTCCACAGCTGCTCCCCGGGCATAGCGGTGGTGAACATAGACAACGGCTTCGGTGCTGGAGTTCTCGCCGCGCTCATAGCCAACCGCGCAGCCAGGTTCAGGGAGGGCTGAGGCGCCTGACGAGCTCGGCGCAGACCAGGCGGTGCACCTCCCTTACGGGCATGCTTAGGGCATCTGCAATGCGCCTCACATCCTCATACTCCGGCTTGACAACCGCACCGCCGCCTGCCACCTTGACCTGAAGCACGAACCTGCGCCCTCCGAGCTCCAGCTCCACCCTCTCGGTACGGCGCTCCAGCACGAAGCGCATGCTCATCCTGCAGCTCCTCACCCCCAGGGTGCCCAGCTCCCTCATCATCAGCTCCGCCAGCTCATCCTCCCTGCCGGGTGCGCACACCACCTGCACCAGGTACGAGGGGCGGTTCTTCTTGGTAATCCCCTGAAAAACCTGCACATCCAGCGCGCCTGCCTCCAGGAGGCGTGATATAGCACCGCCAACCACCTCCCCCGTGACATCGTCAACGCTGGTCTCCAGGAGCACTATCTGCTCCCTTCCTGTGCTTGCAGCACTGCAGAGGTGGAGCTGCAGCATGTTCGGAGCCTCCTCAAGCTCTCTCGTACCGGCACCTCTGCCGGTGCTCTCAATCCTCATCACGGGCAAACTCCTCCGCCAGGCAAGCAAGAAGCGCTATGCCGGTGGGCGTGGTCAGCTCGCCGCGGTGCCTGCTCAGGAAGGGTATCCCCCTGCTCCTCAGAATCTCCGCAACCAGCGGCGTGGGCACGGCAAGCCTGCCATGAGAGGTCTGCACAGCCCCCGTGCCAGTGTTCACCGGCGCGGATAGCACTAAGGCATCAAAGAGCTCCAGGCTCTCAAGGAGCGCAGCCGCACCGGCGAGGTCAACAATCGTGTCGGCGCTCCCGAGTTCATGCGGCACCGCTGAGGCGCCGTGCACCGCTCTCTCCCCCCTCACCAGCAGCTCAAGCGCCTGCGAGGCGAACTCCTCAGCCTC
>JAADFH010000074.1 GCA_013152995.1 Methanobacteriota archaeon | reverse complement strand
TGTACACCACCGCTACCGAGCCAAGAGTCTCGGGTATGTGCAGGATTCCCTGCATCCTGCTGTACTCCTCCTCAGTGAGCGGCGCATCGCTTGCACCGAAGTCAACGGTCTTCGCGAGGGTCTGGCGTATTCCGCCACCGCTGCCGATGCTCTGGTAGTTTATCTTAACCCCCTCCAGCCTGTAGTACTCGTGACTCCACTTCATTATCAGCGGGTAGGGAAAGCTTGCGCCAGCGCCGTTGATGGTTATCTCCTTAGCTCCTGCATCGCCCCCGCCACCGGAGGTGCAGGCGGCGGCAAGCAGCACCGCAAGCAAGGCTAACAAATACGCTCTCTTCATCTTCATCTTCCGGACCTCCTGAAGTACATACCCCCCGCTGACCATCCAACCAATATCAACCTATCCGGGGTAGAGTACATACCCGACCAAATCTATATAGATGTTTAATCAAGCTGTGGAAGGCGGCTACGCCTCCAGGTCCAGGGTGCACTCCGCTATATCTGCTGAGTAGGCGTACACCCTCTGCAGGCTGTCCAGGAGTATGTAGATGCCGGGTGCGCCCTGCTTAACCTGCTTCAGTATCTCAGAAACCAAGCCCTCCACCTTCTCCCTCTCGTCCAGCACCCTGTCTGCGAGCTCTGCATCACCCGAGAAGAAGGACTTCATTGCAAGCTCAAAGCACCTCATCACCAGCGAGTAGAGCTTTCTCAGCTCATCCTCGGGCTCAGCCATGCACCTGCCCCAGCCGGAGAGCAGCACCTTTGCTATCTTCACGCTGTGGTCTGCGATTCTCTCAAGACATCTGGCTACGCTGAGGTGGTGGATAGCCATCTCCGGCGGCATGTCCAGCCTCAGGCTGCCCTTCCTCTTCACCCCCTCCATGATTTCCTTGGTGGCGAGCAGATAGAACTTGTCCACCTCATCATCCCTTGCCGCAACATCCCTTGCAAGCTCGGTATCAGAGCTGAAGAAAGCCTCAACAGCGTTCTTGAGCATGAACTCGGTTATAACGTGCATCCTGCGCAGTATGTTCCTCGGGTATATGTCTTTAAAGTCAAGCAGGTCGTTTATCACTATTTCATGCGGGCTCTCAGCCAGAATCTCCGTGCCCAGAATTCTGCGCAGAATCCTGGTCACAGCCTCCCGCTGCTCCGGCAGGATTCTGTGCCTGCACACTATCCTGAGCTCATCAAAACCCGAGAGGTAGGCTGAGATTATCCGCCTCTCAATCTGTCTGGGGGATGCGCCGGTGATGTCCAGCCTCTTCACCTCCTGCCGAGGCTCTGTTGCAGCGTCAGGGCGAAGGATGAGCTCTCCGTTCTCCCCCTGCTCTATGAGCACCCTGTCCCCTGCCTTCAGCCCCCTCTCCCTTATCCACCTCTTGGGCAGCGAGACCACGTAGGTGGACCTGCCGGTGAACTGAAGCTTCCTGCTCTCCATACGTCTAAATACCTCACGTGCCTATATAACCTTTGCACCATTATCTATATAGAAAATATATGCAAGGGTTAAGTCCTGCGCTGCAGAGGCTGGGACATGCTCAGGAGGAAGGTGTACACCGGCGGAAGCTCGCCCATGCTCTCCCTGCCCAGAAGCTGGGTTGAGGCTCACGGGCTCGGGAGCGGGGGTTATGTGGTGCTTGATGTGCAGGAGGACTGCATAGTGGTTGAGCCCCAGGACATGCGCAGGGGAAGCGGGGAGTTTGTTATTGAGAGCAGCGGCATGAGTGAGGGAGAGCTTCACAGGCGCGTGATTGCAGCCTACTTGGCTGGCTACAGCAGGATAAGCATAAGGTTTGACAGGCAGAGCATAAGGCTCAAGGACAGCGCCAGGGAGCTTCTGAACTTCCTGGTGGCTGTGGAGATAGTGAAGGACCTCGGCTACGAGGTAACAGCTCAGGTGCTGCTCAGCCACTCCAAGCTGCCCGTTATAAAAACCGTGGAGAGGATTTCCGTGCTTGTGGAGGGCATGCTCGGGGACCTGCTCAGGGGCTTGGCGGAGCGGGATGCGGAGCTGATAAGGCATGTGGCAGAGCGTGAGCAGGAGGTTGACAGGCTGTACTTCTTGGCGGTGAGGCAGCTCAAGAGCGCCGCCGCAAGCGCTGCGGAGGCGAGGCAGATGGGAATACAGCACCGCAGGGACGTGCTGGGAATGCGGCTGATAGTGAAGAGCCTTGAGCGCATCGCCGACCATGCGGAAGCCATCTCCAGGAACATAGCGGAGCTGCCCGAGGGCTGCGAGCTTCTTCTGGGCGCTGCAGAGCAGGCTGCTGAGATGTACGGGGTTGCCAGGGACGCCTGCCTGAGCTTTGATGTTGCGCTTGCGGAGAAGGTGTTCAGGAAGCTGCCCGAGGTTGAGAGGGCTGTGAGCGAGGGCAGCAGGAGGCTCATAGGCAGCAGCACGTGCACCGAGTCTCTGATTACGCTGCGCCTCTCCTTGGAGAGCTGCTACAGAATCGCACGCTACTGCTGCGACATGGCGGAGATTGTTATAAACATGCATGCAGAGGTGCCGGAGAGGGAGACTGGCGCCACTCAGGTTTGAGCGGAGCGCGGGCAGAGGGCTCAGGCAGGGTGCGCATGCTGCTTCACCCTTCTGCCCCTGAGGAAGGCGATATCTTCAGGAACCTCGCTCATTCTGCCCCTCTTCACCTCCAGCACCACACTCTCCGCCCTCAGGTACCTCCTCAGCCTCCTGTAGTCTATCAACCCGGAGAACAGAGGGAGGTGCTCATCCCAGGGCACCCCCGAGGTGCCGTGGTTGTTGTGCAGGTGCATGTGGATAATCCAGCCCCTCAGCACCTCAAAGTAGCTCTCCACGCTGCACCCGTGCAGAAGGGAGGAGATGTAGGCATGCCCCACATCAAGGTTGGCGCTCACACAGTCTGCACCCGCAAGCTCGCACAGCCTGAGCAGTTCCCGGGGAAGCTCCCCCACCCTTGCCGTGCCCCTCTCGTCGGTGAACACGTTCTCCACCGCCAGGTACATGCCGTAGGCGTCTGCTATCCTGCCTATCCTGCGCAGGTTTCTGACGGCGTTGCTCAGGGCATGCCTGCACAGCGCATCTCCAGCATGCACCACCACTCCCTCTGCCTCAATCTTCCACGCGAGCTCCAGCGCCCTCTCCATGAGATTCAGGCTGCATCTGGTGGCGAGGTTGAGCCTCAGCGCATCCACAGGAGAGTTCTGGTAGGGTGCATGCACCGTGTACCCCACGTTAGCTGACTCCTTAACGAGTCTGCACATCTCCACTATGTCCCTCTCCAGCTCAATGAAGTTCACGTCGGCGAAGGACAGCTCCACTATGTCCACCGCACTGGCGTCAACACTCCCGCACGGGTTGAACTCCCTCACATTTGTCCAGCTCACCCCAACACGTCCCTTCATGGTTCAGAGAGCGGCATCTGCTGGAATATAGGTTGCCGATTTAGATTAACGTCATCTACGTAGAGCTATATACCTCTCAGCCCAGCGCAGCGCCTCCTGCAGGCTGTGGCACATCTCTGGGTAATGCAGCGCAGGACGCTGCACCACCACCGCCCTTATTCCGAGCTCCTCGCAGGCTCTGAGCTTTGTCTCAGCACCGCCGGAGGCGCCGCTGTCCTTCATCACCAGCACCTCGGCATGGTACTGCCTGAGCAGCGCCTTCTCAAGCTCTAAGCTCAGAGGCGGATGCAGGCACAGGAGCATGCGCTCATCCACACCCAGCTCAAGCGCCCTGC
>JAADFH010000073.1 GCA_013152995.1 Methanobacteriota archaeon | reverse complement strand
ACCAGCTCACGCAGATCCTCCACAAACCCCTTAGCGGCGGTTCTGACCACCTCAACCCCAGCCTCAGTCATAAGCCTCTCCGTGGCTCTCGTGTGCTGCGAGGTAGCCACCAGCGGCTCAAGCCCCGCCTCCCTCACCGCCTCCACCACCCGCACCACCATCGGCTTCCCCCTGAAGCACACCAGCGGCTTCTCAACCCTCGCCCCCATCCTTCTGCCCCTGCCGCCAGCCATCACCACGCCAATCATACCATCACCAGCATCACACCCAGCCTCACCAGCTCATTCACCGCGCCCAGCACATCCCCTGAGACACCCCCAAACCACCGCTCCGCAAGCTCGGCAGCAGCCAGTGCGAGGAAAAGCGTGAGCAGCAGCACCGCCGGGGCACTCCACCACGCAACCACCAGAAAAGGCAGGTAGCAGGCAAAGCTCATGCCCAGCCTCCTCCAGTTTCCTCTGAAAGCATCCACAAAAGCCGAGCCAATCCCGCCGTGGCTCGCACGCCTGGCGCTGAAGCAGGTGAGCAGCATCCCGAACTTAGCCGAAGCCTCCGCCACCACCAGCACGCTCAGCATTGCAGGAGCCTCATACAGGGCAAGGTAGCTCATCAGCAGCACCAGCACCCCTGCGGCAACACCTGCGGAGCCAGCGGAGGGCTCATGCATCACCCTCAGCTTAGCTTCTCTGCTCCCCCTCACCATCAGCGCATCCGCCACATCCACCAGCCCATCAAAGTGGTTAGCCCCCGTAACAGCTAAAAGCGCAGCCAGCGCAACAGCGGCGGCAATGCTCTTAGGCAGGAACAGAAGCGCCACAAAAGCGGCGGCGGCAGCTATAAGCCCCACCAGCGCACCCACCAGGGGGAACGCCCATGCACCCCTTGCAAGCTCCTCATAGCTCCTGAAGCCCATGCCCACGGGCAGCACGGTGAGAAAGCCCGTGCAGCTCCTCAGCGCCCTCAGCATACCTGCTTCTTTGGGAACTTCAGGTAAAAAACTGCTCCCCTCGGCGAGTTGTCCCCCACCCACACCTCACCCTTATGCAGCTCAACAATGCGCTTCACGATAGCAAGCCCTATCCCCGAGCCCTTCACTCCCGCCTTATCAACCCTTGTGAACCTGTCAAAGATGCTCTGCTTGTACTCATCCGGCACACCCTCCCCCTCGTCTGCAATGCTCGTGTACGCGTACTCCTCATCCTCCCACACACGTATGGTAACCGGCGAGCCCGGGGGTGAGTACTTTATGGCATTAGATAGCAGGTTGGAGAAAGCCTGCTTTATTATCTCATTACCCTCAATCCTGCCGCTTGCATCTCTGATGAACCTCACCTCCCTGTCAGCCAGCAGGTCGCCCATATCCTCAATAACACTCCTCCACAGCCTGCTCAGCGTAACCCTGCCCATCTCAACACTCTTCAGGCTCTCAAGCTTTGACAGCTCCTTAACATCATCTATAAGCGAGATAATCTTGTTTACATTCCTTCTAACAACCTTTATGTGCTCAATAACCTCCTCGCTATCACATGCAGCCTCCGCAAGCTCCAAGAAGCTCAGAGCCAGCCCTGCAGGATTCATCAGGTCGTGGTGCAGCACATCAATCAGCAGCCCCCTGAAGCGGTTGCTCCTGTCAAGCTCCGCATAGCAGGAGCGCATCCTCTCCAGCTCCTCCCTCTCCCTCTCAGCCCGCCTGTGCCTCTCCACAGCCTCCTGCACCACCTCCCTCAGGCGTGCAAAACCCTCAGCCGACTTAACCACATAATCGCTCGCCCCCAGCTTCATCGCCTTGGCGGCTACCTCCTCATTCCCTCTGCCAGTTAGCATGACCACGGGCATTCTGCCCGCCAGCGCCTCCACCGCTCGCAGCCCGTCCCCGTCCTTCAGCCTGTAGTCCACAATTACCAGGTCAAAACTGCCATTTTTAAGCAGGTTCTCGGCATCTTTCCAGCTTTCCACGCCTGTAACCTCTGCGTACCCTTCCATTACCATTTTCAGCAGCAGTACATCATCGGGATTATCATCAACATGGAGAATTCTCAGCATCCTCCCACCGCCTCGGGAGCTGTGGCTTCTGAGGTGCACATGCTAACATAACCACAGGAATCCTTTTTGAAACAGCTCACCTTCGGTGCAATGAGTACATGAGCGCCGAGACTCCGGCGAGAAGTCCCGCAACAGCATCGTCAGAGAAGGCTTTAAGCTCCGAAATCACCCCCGGCTTTGCCTTATCAAACCTGACAAACTCAAAAAGCGCTCTTGTGCCGCCGATGTACTCGGCGATCGCCATACCTATAATCTCATCCGCCACCAGTGCGCTTCCGTCCATGGCGTGCTCCCCGCTGGCAATGCACTCAAGCCTGCCGCTCTCCGCATGCTCATCCAGCATGAAGGCAGCCTCCAGGAGGATGCACACATTTGCATCCCGCAGCGCCTCCTCAATAAGCTCCTCCAGCACCCTCCTCGCCCTGCTCCTGCTCTCCACCCCCGGATGCGGCACGAACATCTGCATGCAGGCATCCACCAGCATCTCCAGCGTAATCCCTCTGCCCGCAAGCACCTCAGCGCCTTTCACTGCCACCACCTGCCGGGCAGACATCAACGCATGCGCTGCACCTCATCACCAGCCACCCCTCGGATATAACCGCGGAGGCGCAGCCTGCGGCGCTGAAGCCGTTCTCCAGCACCCCTCTCGGACAGGCATTCACGCACCTCCTGCACCCCCTGCAGGGGCTCTCCGGCGGCGCCCTCCTGCTCCTCAGCGCGGCATCAGAGAGCAGTGCGGTCATCCTCACCCTGGGACCGAACTTCTCTGTAAGGAGGAGCCCGCTCCTGCCCACCACCCCCGCGCCAGCCCGCTGCGCAATCAGCCTCAAATCAAGCCCGTGGCGCTGCTCAAGCACCTCGCACCTGTATCCCAAGGAGCGCATGAACTCCGCCACCTCCCTGGCGATCTCGCCGAGCAGCACATCCACCACAATCCTGGGCTTCTTCCAGGAGGGGTAGCGTATGCCTGCGGTCACCAGCGGATTCTGTGCCGACAGCCCGAGCACAACAGCGCTCCTCACCCACTCCAGCCCCCGCCTGCTGAGCCTGAGCTCCGTGAACTCCACAATCTCCGCTCCCGCCTCCTTTGCTCTCTGCTCAATCCTCTCCGCTAACATAGCACCACCAGCCACACAAGAGCACCCGCCACGAATGCAAGCAGGCTGAGGTTCACCAGCTCCACAGCCCTGCGCACGTCCCCTGCGCCTGGTGCCCTCGCACCTGGGATGCTGTACTCCCCGCGCTTCTGGAGCCACACCCCCAGGGCACCCGCAGCAAAGCATATCCCCAGCCCGGCGTTCGGGCTCCTCAGCCTCCTCCTGAACCTCAGCCACCTCAGCCCCTCCCTCGCCCTGAGCCCGAGCAGCGCAGCCCCCAGCAGCATGCAGGGCACCATGAGCCTTGCCGGCAGGAAGTTGAGCACATCATCCGCCACCGCGGGGACGCTGCCGAATCTGCCGTACCTCCTGTATCCAATCATGGCATCAAGGGTATTCACGCACCTGTACGCCACCGCACCAGCAACGCCAAGCTCCAGCCCGCCGGCTGCGGAGAGCAGCGCAAAGTAGAACACCGGTGAAGCCACGCTATCCACGCTGACGCTTTCAATGCACGCCGAGCACGCAAGCTCCGGGCTGAGCCCCGAGGTATCCCTGCCCACCAGAGCGGGAAGCGCCTCTCTGGCAGCCTCAATCCTGCCCTCCTCCAGCATGCCCGCAATCCCCAGGGCTGTGTCGGTTAGGCTGCGCCAGCTGAGCGAGAGCTTCAGCACCACCGCGGAGAGCGCAGCCTTAAGCAGGGGAGGTGAAGCCAGAAGCAGCAGGTATGCACCAGAGCTGAACAGCGTAGTAACCGCACCCAGCAGGAGCACCCCCCCGCAGAAGCTGTGCGGAAGCCTGTTGCTGAGACGCTCCGCCACCGAGCCCATCCATGCGGTGGGGTGCAGGCGGTTCGGAGGCTCGCCCGCAAGCCTGTCCAGCACCAGCGCCGCCGCCAGCACCAGCGCGCTCATCCCCCACCTCCGAAGACAATTGAGCACATCCTGCGCATATCAATGCTCTGCCTCACCACCTCAGCCACCCTGCTCACCGCCCTCTCAAGCCTCTCATTGAAATCCCCACCCTCCGCTCTGACGCCCAGCGCAAACTCCATGAAAGCCTCCCTGAAGCCCGGAGCATCAAATATGCCGTGCAGGTAGGTGCCAGCCACCCTCCTGCTGGCGTCGCACGCACCCTCCTGCCAGTCCTCAGCCACCAGCAGGGGCTCATGCTCGTGCACAGAGCGCCCCATGTGCACCTCATACCCCTGCACCCTCACCCGCCTGCCCGTGAGCGCCTCTCTGGCATCAAGCTCCACCCTGCGCAGCACCTTCTCCCCCTCAAACTGCGTCTCCATCCTGAGCATCCCCAGCCCCTCAGCCTCTCCCGGGCTGCCATCCTCAGCCCCCACAGCGTCCACCACCCTCTCCCCCAGCATCTGGAACCCGCCGCAGATGCCGAAGATGCACACCCTGCCATGAAGCCTGCGCAGCGCCACATCAAACCCCCTCTCCCTCATCCACTGCAGGTCAGCCAGCGTGTTCTTCGTGCCCGGGATAATCACCGCCCTGCACCCCTCAAGCTCCTCAGGCGAGCTCACAAAGCTCACCTCCACCCCCTCCTGCCGCAGCGCATCAAAATCTGTAAAGTTTGAAATCCTGGGCAGGCGTATCACGCACACCTTTGCTCTCCCCCTGCTCCCCCTGAGCCCCATGGAGTCCTCCTCCGGCAGCTCCGCATCAACATAGGGCACCACCCCCAGCACCGGAACAGAGGTGAGCTCCTCAATGCGTGAAATCGCATCCCTCAGCAGCTCCGCATCCCCCCTGAACTTGTTTATTATAATCCCCTTAACCCTCCTGCGCCAGCTCTCTGGGAGGAGAAGCAGCGTGCCGTATATGCTGGCGAAGGCACCCCCCCGCTCTATGTCTGCCACCAGCACCGCCGGAGCATCCGCCAGCTCGGCGGCGCGCAGGTTTGCGATGTCCGCGTGCATCAGGTTAATCTCCGCCGGGCTACCTGCGCCCTCCATCACCACCACCTCGTACCTCTGCTTCAGCCTCTCAATCGCCTCCCTCACCGCCCTGAGCCCCTCGCCCATGGTGAAGCTCTCGTAGTACTCCGCCGCGTCCACGACACCGGCAACTTTGCCGAACAGCACGAGCTGCGACCTGCGCTCACCGCAGGGCTTCAGCAGCACAGGGTTCATGTCCACCTCCGGCTCAACCCTTGCCGCAAACGCCTGGAGCGCCTGTGCCCTTGCAATCTCCCTGCCATCCAGGGTGACGTAGGAGTTGAGGGAGGTATTCTGCGCCTTGAAGGGTGCCACCCTGTAGCCCATGTCCGAGAATATCCTGCACAGCGCCATTGCAATGAAGCTCTTGCCTGCGAAGGAGGAGGTGCCCAGCACCATCACCACCCCGCTGGCGCTCTTCATCAGCCTCCTCCTGAGCTCCTGCATCTCCTCCTCCGAGCGCTCCCCCTTCTCCAGCTCCCTCTCCAGCCTCTCCGCCACCTCGGGGCGGTGTATCCAGTGGCAGTTCTTGCAGCTCCACACCCTCTTGCCCTTTGAGCTTATTATCCACCTGCCCCCCGTGCTGGTATCCCCGCAGGGGTAGAAAGGACAGAAGCAGAACCTGCAGTCCTGCCCCTCAAAGTGGCAGGGATAGTACCTGCACCTCTTCCCCTCACGCTCTCTCAACATCCAGCACCTCCTCCAGCGCCTGCACCAGCATCATGTTCTCCTCCCTGAGGCGAACGCTCACCCTTATGAACCCCTCGCCCAGCCCCCTGAAATCCGAGCAGTCCCTTACCAGAATCCCCATCCTCAGCAGCTCCTCCCTCACCCCCGCGGAGCGCATCCCGGGAGGCAGGCGAACCAGCAGAAAGTTTGCCTCACTCCTCAGGGGTTCGGCACCCGCGGCCAGCAGCTCCTCCGCCAGCCGCTCCCTCTCCTCAGCTATGTACCGCCTGCTTCTCCTTGCAAACTCCCTGTCCCTGAGGGCTGCAACACCCGCGTGAAGCGCCAGCACGTTAACCCTCCAGGGCGGCAGCAGGCGCCTTACTCTATGAGCCACCTCCTCAGGGGCAGCCAGAAACCCCAGCCTCAGCCCGGGCAGCGAGTAGAACTTGGTCATGGAGCGCAGCACCGCAAGGGAGGGGTAGTCCTCCAGCAGGCAGACCGCGCTCTCGCAGCGCGAGAACTCCACGTACGCCTCATCCACCACCAGCAGCCCTCCGCTTCGCTCCGCCTCCCTTGCGAGCTCCTCAACCTGCTCCAGCGGCACCGCCTCGCCTGTGGGGTTGTTGGGTCTGCACAGGAAAGCCAGGCTGAGCCCCTTCATCCCCTCAAGCCCCACCACCTCTCCGCCATAGAGCTGCGAAAAGTGTACTCCGAGTAGGTGGGCTCCCTGATTCCCACCCTGCCTCTGGCAAAAGCCTCGCACAGCACCTTTATAAGCTCCGAGGAGCCGTTGGCTGCCACCACCATCTCCTGTGCTATCCCCAAGTGCTTCGCAATCTCCCTGCAGAGGGGCTCCGCCTCGGGCGGTGGGTAGCACGCTAGCTCCCAGCTCGCCCTCCTCACCGCCTCCCTCACCGCCCTGCTCGGTCCCAGGGGGTTGATGTTTGAGCTGAAATCAAGTACGCCGGGAAACCTCCAGGCATCGCCACCGTGCGCTGGCTTCACGTGCTCATATCGCCCTGACCTCAACGCCATGTTCAGCAGGTATGCGCACGCAGAATTTTGAACCTTTCCCCGGCACGCTCTCCACGCTGACCTCGCCGCCCCACTCCTCGGCAAGCTTCTTCACTAAGCTCAGACCGGCACCCATGCCCCCGTACCTCCTGTCAGCCCCGCGGTCAATCTGGTAGAACAGCCCGAAGATTCTCTCCTGCTCCTCCTCCGGAATCCCTATGCCCTCATCCTCCACGCACACCTCTATGCTCCCCGGCTCCAAGGAGCGCAGCTCCTCAATCAGCCTGGCGCTCACCCTTATTCTGCTCCCCCTCTCCGAGAACTTGATGGCATTTGAGAGCAGCGCCACCAGCACCTGCACCAGCGACTCCACGCAGGCGGAGGCAAGCGGGAGCCCCTGCTCAAGCTCCACCTCCACCTTCATATCCCTGCTCCTGCACACCTCGCTGACCCTCTCCAGCGCCGCATCAATCGCCCTGCGCACATCCGCGCAGGTGTTAGCTGGCTTCTCCCTGGAACTCAGGCTCTGGAGCACCTCCGCAAGAGCCTCAAGCCTCCTGACGGCGTTCATCGCCGGCTGCAGCGCGGACTCCTCACCCATCTCCAGCAGCTCCAGCGAAGCCTTGGCAATCGTCACAGGGGTGAGAAGCTCGTGGGTAACATTCTCAAGTATGCTTCTCCTGATTTCCTCCAGGTCCTCCTGGGTGCTCTCTCTCCTCTTAAGCAGGAGAATCCATCCCCTCTCACGCTCCGCAACCGCAGGCAGGGCAAAAAAGCACATGGAAGCACCCTGCAGCTCTGCCACCCTTTCACCCTTACCCGGCTCAAGCAGCTCCTCCAGCAGGGCGTCACCCTCTGAAATACCTGCAATTCTCAGCAGCTCCGCAGCGTGCTCCCCCAGCATGCGCGTGGCATGCTCCTGCACCAGCTTCAGTCTGCCCTTCTCATCCACCACCGCCACTAAGTAAATGCCCTCGTCCTCGGGAGTTCTCTCTCCGATCCTCCAGTCCATTCCACCTCACCCGACGCTCACACCGAGCCTGCGCTGGGTGCTGAGACGCATCCCCGCTCTCCCCACAGCCTCGTAGGCTATGTCAAACCCCAGGAACACCAAGAAGTACACGAGCGGCAGCAGCTCCAGCATCCCGAGCGCCAGCACACCCAGCTTCATCATCATCCTGTAGGTGAACACAGGCGTGAGGAGCATGGGGAGCCTGCCAGCATCCGCCAGGTCGTTGCCCTTCTCGTCCAGCACAGCCATGAGTGTCAGAATCGCCAGGGGGAGTGGCATGACATCCCTTGCGAGCGCAAGCATCCCCGCCAGAACCGCCACAGAGGAGAGCAGGAACACGCTGTTATCAATCTTTCCCGTGAGAAGCACGCCAAGCAGCACAGCAGCGAGCAGCGTGGCGGCATGCGGGTCTCCTGCAGATATCCACAGCCACACCGCAAGTATAACGGGGGCAAGCATGGCTGCCAGTCTTCTGCTGTGAATGCCCTCATCAAAAGCATCGTCTATATACTTAATACCACCACCAATCAGCATGAACGCCCCCACTTCGGCTATCACGACAACACCTCCATATAAATATGTAAAATAGAAGTATATAAGTGTTTCAGGTGCTTGGTGGGTGCTGTCAACTTAAGGTATATATGGGTTTGGAGGCGTCCTGTTAGTGGTGGTAAAAATGTCAGAGATAACGTTTCAAAGGAGGAGGACGCCTCCATTTATGGTGTTGTACTCGGTGTATATTTACCTCTTTCGGGTCTTGCATTCTCGTACCGTCGTGTGGAGGCGTTTCTGGAGAATCTCGGGTTCAAGCGGAGCTATGAGGCGGCTAAGCAGTGGGGTGCAGCGTTTCGGCTCTAAGCTTAAGGGATACGTTGAGACTGGCGACGCTAAGCTCAGCGATTTACGAGACTGCAATAAAGGTTGGTGGGAGCTATTACTGGCTCTGGATTGCAGAGCAAGAGCACAGGGAGATTATTATAGGGTGCTTGAAATAGGCCCAGGAACCGCCGGTTACTTTAGTGCTGAGGTCGCCAGGCGCATCCCCTGGGGTAGCTTGGAGCTGTCTGAGCTGCAGCGGGAAATGCCTGAGAAGGTCCGGCACAGGATTGAAGCAGCAAGGCTGCGCAACGTTGGGTTCCGTCCACTCCCCCTGGGTTGATGTTGTCTTTCTCGCTGCAGTCCTGGGCGAGCTTCCTAACCCAGGGCATGTCTCCGGATATCCGCGGGAGCCTCCGCCCATCGGGCATCCTCTCCATTACCCAGCAGCCGGGAGACCCAGATTTATGCACCTCCAGGCAGTCCGCTCTCTGGCTGAAAGGCATGGTTTTAAGTTCCTTGAGAGCTACGGCTGTAAGATGAACTATACCGCCAACTTTGTTCCGATTCTGGAGTTATGATTTTGCGCGAAAACTGCAGTGCGTTTCACTGCATGGTTAATCTTAAAGCAGGCAAACGCAGAGTTTATATACCGGCATGTAATAGTGACACCATGGAGGTAGTTAAGAATGCGTCTGAGGAGAGGGAGGAGCTTCACTGTACTGTTCTGTCTGCTGATGTTAGCGCAGGTGCATGGCGACCAGTACCTCCTTTTCAACGGAATTGAGGTATCTGGTGGCGAAAACAGCACGCTTAACTACTCCGTGTACCTGAACTTCACCGCGGAGAAGTGGTCCTTTGTGAGGGTCT
>JAADFH010000072.1 GCA_013152995.1 Methanobacteriota archaeon | reverse complement strand
CAGAAACCTCTAAATACCCCCGTGCAGATACACATGCAGGAGGTGTTAGCGTTGCCGAAGTATGTGGTTATATCCACCCTGACGGATGAGGGAGCGAGAACCCTGAAATCCAGACCCTCAAGGGTTGAGGAGGTCAACAGGGAGCTGGAGAGCATGGGGGTTAAGGTTCTTGAGCAGTACGCTGTGCTCGGCAGCTTTGACTTCATCAACATCGTTGAGGCGCCTGACAACGCCACCATAGCAAAGGCGATGGTGGAGCTTGCCTCAAGGGGCACGATAAGAACCCAGACCATGCCCATAATCCCGGTAAAGGAGCTGCTTGAAAAGCTTGGCTGAGGGTGGAGCATGATACACACCAGGCACAAGCCCCTGGAGGAGATACTGCAGATGCTCTCGGGAGCCAAGGTAGCCCTGCTCGGCTGCGGCGGCTGCGTTGCATTCTACAGGACAGGCGGCGCAGCCCAGGTGAGGGAGCTTGCGGAAAAGCTGCGGGGGCATGCGGAGGTTGTGGCGCTCGGTGTGAGCAACAGGCAGTGCTACCTCTGCGCCGAGGAGGAGCTCTCGGGGCTCAGCGACGCGGAGAGGATCAGGAAGATTGCGAGAGAGCTTGAGGGCTTTGACAGGCTTGAAGAGGCGGAGGCTGTGCTCAGCCTCGCCTGCGGGGTTGGTGTTCAGAACCTTGCGGGAGTGCTTGAGATGCCCGTTTACCCTGCTCAGAACACCCTGTTCATGGGCAGGCGCAGGGTTGAGGGTGACATTGACATAGAGCTCTGCGCCGGCTGCGGCGACTGCGTGCTCGGCTACACCGCCGGCATCTGCCCGGTTACAAGGTGCTCAAAGTCGCTGATGAACGGTCCCTGTGGCGGTGTGTTCAACGGACTCTGCGAGGTGAGCAGGGTAGCAGGGGAAGAGATACCCTGTGCCTGGGTGGAGATATACCGCAGGCTGAAGAAGCTGGGGCGGCTGCAGGAGATGCGCAGGATAAGGGAGGCTAAGAGCCACAGCTCTTCGGGAATACCCAGGAGGGTGAAGGTGCAGGAGGGAGTGGAGTGAGCGCACGCAGCAGGTTCATGAAGAGCCTCAGAAGCGGCAGCTTCACGATAAGCGGCGAGATAGACCCGCCCAAGGATGCCAACCCAGCGGAGGTGGTTGAGCAGATTGAGGCGCTCAGGGAGCACGTGGTTGCGGCGAATGTCACCGACAATCCGATAGGCGATGTCATAATGTGCACCCTCGCCACCTGTGCGATAATGCTGCAGCACGACCTTGAGCCCATATACCAGGCAACCTGCAGGGACAGGAACAGGATTGCGCTGCAGAGCGACGCCATAGGTGCAGCCGCTCTCGGGATAAAGAACGTGCTCGCGCTCACCGGCGACCACCCCAGGATGGGCAGGAGCAGGGACGCAAAGCCTGTTTTTGACCTGGACTCGGTGCTTCTAACCCGGATGTTCAGCACCCTGAACAGCGGGCGCAACCTCAGCGGTGAGGAGCTTGAGCATCCGCCGAGCTTCCACATAGGCGTTGGCTTCAGTCCCGGGGTGGAGCCCATAGAGGCTGAGGTAATCAAGCTGGAGAAGAAGATAGAGGCGGGTGCGGAGTTCGTGCAGACGCAGTGCATATACGATGAGAGGGTGCTGGAGAAGCTGAGGGATGCAACCTCCCACCTGGACGTGCCCATCCTGCCTGGCGTTGCGCCCCTGAGGAGCGTGGGCATGGCGAAGTTCATGCTTGCCAACGTGCCGGGGATAAGCATACCGGACGAGCTCATGCAGAGGCTTGAGAACAGCAGGAACCTGACCGAGACGGCGATAGACATCGCCGCCGAACTGGTGAGCGCGGTGAAGGACTACGGCTTCCCGGGGGTGCACCTCATGCCGGTGGGCATGCACATGCACGTGGGCGAGATCATAAAGAGGAGCGGTGTGCGTTGAGCAGGCAGGTTCTCAGGAAGCTTGCGGAGAAGAGCTACAGGGTGGACCTCAGGGACTATGACGACTTCTGGCTGGGCGTGTACTTTGCCCGCTGCCTGGAAAAGCTGGAGGAGGGGGACGTGGTTGAGCTGCTGTTTGATGACCTGAGCGCCGAGGAGGGGGTGCTCATGGCGCTCAGCAAGTGGAACTTTACCGTGCTTGAGCACACGAAGAGCGGTAAAGATGTGCGCATAGTTGCCCGGAAATAGGGTGCATTTGTTAACCCTGGGGCAGCGTCTGTGCAGGAGAAGGCGTGGAGCAGGGAGGAGCTGGAGAAGGCTCTGCAGGAGGCTAAGCGCAGGGACATGAGTTACTCCAGCGGCAGGATACTCAGCTCCATGTGCACCGCCCCCCACCAGGCCGGTGTGGAAGCCTTCCTGCGCTTCCTGGACACCAACCTGGGCGACCCGGGGCTGTTCCCCGGCACCAGGGAGCTGGAGAGGCGGGCTGTGGCAGAGATAGCCAGCCTTCTCGGCAGCGGAAGTGCGAGGGGGTTCATAGTGAGCGGCGGCACCGAGGCAAACATAACCGCCCTCTGGGTGGCTCGTGAACTCTCCGGGGTTACAAAGCCGGAGGTGGTGCTGCCGGAGACCGCCCACTTCTCCTTTGAGAAGGCTGCCAGAATGCTCCGCCTGAGGCTGGTGTATGCCGGGGTGCACGGAGACTCAAGCGTTGATGTGGATGAGGTGAGGAGGAGGCTGAGCGAAAGAACAGTGGCGGTGGTGGGCATAGCTGGCAACACCGAGTACGGGGGTGTGGACGACATTGAGGCTCTCTCCGAGCTGGCATCAGAGCAGGGCATCTACCTGCACGTTGACGCAGCCTTCGGCGGCTTTGTGCTGCCCTTCCTCAGGGAGCTGGGCTACAGGGTGAGGAGGTTTGACTTCTCCCTCCCTGGAGTGTGCTCCATAACCGTTGACCCGCACAAGATGGGGCTTGCCCCCGTGCCTGCGGGCTGCATACTCTTCAGGAACGAGGAGTTTCTGGAGAGCCTGCAGGTGGAGTCGCCGTACCTCAGCATGCCCGTGCAGTGCACCCTGCTGGGCACCAGGAGCGGTGCAAGCGCCGCTGCGGTGTTTGCGGTGCTCAAGAGCATGGGCAGGGAGGGCTACCGCAGGGTGGTGGAGGAGTGCATGAGGAACACGCTTCTGCTCAGGGAGGAGCTTCTCAGGCTGGGCTTCAGGGTGCGCGAGCCCTGGATGAACATACTTGTGTTTGAGCATCCCGAGGTTGACGCTGTAGTCGAGCTCAGGCGCAGGGGGTGGGCTGTGTCAAGGACCAGAGCGGGGGAGGCGAGGGTGGTGCTGATGCCGCATGTCAAGCGGGAGCACGTGGAGGAGCTGGTTGAGGTTCTCAGGGAGATTGCTCCCTGAAGTCCACCCCGCCCTTGCAGACACTGCCGCAGTTCAGTGGGTACTCGGCGCACACCTCAGGCTTGGTTTCGTGAATCCTGCAGATGCTTCCGTCCTGCGAGTCCTCAAGGAACACGCACCTGCCCCGCTCGTCTCCCAGGCGCAGCTCTCCACCCGTTAGGAGCTCTCCGCCCTCCTCCCTGATGTCCAGCAGGGCGAGGATTTCGTCCCTGCCCTCCGCTATCCAGCGCTCTATGTCTGAGGGCGAGACCCTGATGCTCCTGCCTATGGTCCTGCAGCACTCACCGCAGCGCCTGCACTTCTCGGGACTTGCGACACGGGCTCTGCCGAGCCTGAAGAACCTGCCGGCTATCACCAGCCCCGCTATCTCAAACTCAACCACGTCTCCTCCCTCGCCGGGGTCGCC
>JAADFH010000071.1 GCA_013152995.1 Methanobacteriota archaeon | reverse complement strand
CCCGCAGTCTTCGCACCCCACGAGGTCAGCCTGAGGCTGTGCGGGGGTACGGATGTGCGCTGGGCGCCGAGCATTGACTACGTATCCAGCGTGCTCCTGCGGATGCTGAGGCGGGCTGGTGTTCATGCGGAGCTTGCAGTAGAGGCAAGGGGCTACTACCCCCAGGGCGGCGGCAGGGTGAGGCTCAGCCTAAGACCCGTGAGGGTTCTGAAGGGACTCATGATTGAGCACAGGGGTGCGCTGCTGGGGGTTCGTGGAGTAGCCCACGCCTCACGCCTTCCCGGGCATGTGGTTGAGAGAATGAGCGCCGCCGCATGCAGGGCGCTTGAGAGCTACTCGCCGGAGGTGGAGCTGGAGCACAGAGACTACGCCTCACGCGGTGCTGGAATAACCCTGTGGGCAGACTTTGAGCACTCCATCCTCGGCGCCTGCGCCCTCGGCGAACCCGGCAAGCGTGCGGAGATGGTGGGGGCAGAGGCTGCGCAGGAGCTGCTGTGCGAGATTGAGAGCGGCGCAACCGTGGATGTGCACCTCGCCGACCAGCTCGTGCCCTTCCTGGCGCTTGCGAGGGGAAGGTCAGCCTTTCTGGTGCGTGAGCTCACCTCCCACCTGCGCACCAACCTGCACTTGGTGAGAGAGCTCACAGGTGCGGAGGTTGAGACAGCGGAGCAGGACGGGCTTGTGAGGGTGGAGATACAGGGAATCGGGTATGAGAATCCACGCATTGGCGGATAAGTATTTTTAGGATGCCGACAAGATTATCCCAATGGTGAAACCCAGGGAAAAGCAGAGGTTCGTGCTTGACACCACGGCTTTAACCGATGCCGAGCTCAGGCATGAAGGGGAAGAGCTGTGCGAGGCTGTGAGGAGAACCCTCGGACTGATTGCGGATGCGAGAATAAAGCTCAACATCTCCTGCCACATCCCCTTCCCCTCGGTGTACGAGGAGCTGGTGCAGTTCCTCAGGAGGTACGGATGCGACGACGAGCTCGTGGTGGAGGTTGACACCTGGCTGGTGAAGAAGACTCCCAACAGGTTTGAGGTGAAGATTCCAGCCGAGGTGTTCTACGAGTACGTGAAGGACATGCGGGAGCGCATGAGCAGGGGTATGAAGGTGGCGGAGCAGTGCATCTGGCGCGCTGCCGAGGAGGCGGTTACGCTGGCGCAGAAGAAGCGGGAGAGGGAGAACATAAAGCTGGAGTCTACTGGCAGGATAATCAAGGACTTCAGGGCTAAGTACAGGAATGCCCTCAGGTACGGCACCTTAGACAGCGCACCTGACCTGGATGTGCTGCTGCTCGCCAAGGAGATGGACGCAGGCGTTGTTGCCAGCGATGAGGGGATAAAAAAGTGGGCTGAGCGGCTTGGATTGAGGTTTGTTGAGGGCTCAAGCTTCCCGAAGATGCTTGAGGAGTATCTCAGACATCTGCATCACGGGTAAAGGAGCTGCCTGAGCTCTTCTGCAGCAACCTCCTTGCGTATCTCCTCACGTATCCTGCGCTGCAGGTACTCAATCACACGCTTCGCTTCGTTGAGCTTTTCGTGCTCCTTCATGAGCTCGGAGTGAATCTTTCTGAGCTCCTCCACCCTCGCACCGCTGCTTATCTCCATGGCTTCCTCTATGCGAACGAGCAGCGACGCCAGGTTCGGGAAGGCTTCAAGCACCTGCCGGTTTATGCCGGGGAGGAGCCTCTCTATCCTGAAGTGGTGGGGGGATATCCTCACCTCTATTATAACGTCCTCTGCTATGGTGTAGTACTTCCTGGGTCTGCCCTTCTCTATCCTCTCAACCCGGGTGTCAAGTATGCCAGCCTGCCGCATCAGCTCAAGATGCTCAATTATCGCCTTCTGACCTATTTTCAGGGTCTGGGAGAGCTCGCTGATGTAGCAGGGGCGCTCCGAGAGCAGCTGGAGTATCTCCCTTCTGGTCTCGTTGCCGAGCATGTTGAGCAGGAGCTCCAGCTTCATCTGCCTCATATCTTGCTCCCGCAGGGTTAACGATTTAAAAGCGGGTGCGGAGCTTTGAGAGCCGCCTCACGTACCTCTCTGTGCGCTCCTGGCTGCCGAGAACGCTGTCCAGAAAGTCCACATGCCTCAGGTGCTCAAGGTGCGAGCACTCCCGCGAGTACGCCTGCTCCAGCGGCTCCCCTGCTGCAGCAGAGGCTACGGCTCTCGCAGCCGCAGCACCGCTGAGCAGCGCATAGTATATGCCTTCTCCTGTGCCGGGGTACACAAACCCCCCCGCATCCCCGCACAGCAGCGCTCGCCTGCTTGCGAGCCTCTCAGCAGGACCCTGCATGGGTATGCGGTGCGCCTCGTAGGCGAGGATTCTGCCACCTGCGAGCTTCTCAGCCACCTCAGGCATGTGCAGGAAGCTCTCAAGCTCGCGCCTGCTGAAGCCGAGCCCCCCTACACCCGCCCTGACAGCGCCTCGCAGCGGCACTAACCAGCCGTATCCGCGGGTGAAGAGGTAGTAGACCTCAAACCACTCCCCCACGCTCTCCCTCACGTGCTCCAGCTCAATCAGGTACTGGCAGGCGCTGGCGAACCTCCGGTAGGGGATGCCCATGCTTTTACGCACAGAGCTGTTTGCACCGTCCGCGCCTATGACGTACTCCGCCCGTATCCGCTGCCCTTCGCCGAGCACCAGCACGCAGTCCTCCCGCTCCTTTATGCCGCTCACCCGGAGCTTCCTGGGAGGGCGCTCGGGAAGGCTGGCAAGGTGGGCGTCAAGCCTGTGCCTGCTCACGCTCGCCCCCGGGGAGGGGAAGAGCGACTCTGCGGTGCAGCTTCTGGAGTGTATCCTGTAGCCTCTGAGCGGCGACTCAATCAGCTCCTCGGGCAGCTCAAGCAGCTCAAGCACGCGCCAGGGTAGCACGCCGCCGCAGGGCTTCGGGCGGGGGAAGGATGCGCGGTCCAGCAGGAGGTAATCTATGCCAAGCTTCTCGCACTCAAGCGCCGCAGCAACGCCAGCAGGACCGGCGCCGACTATGCAGACGGTGCGCATCTTGTACTCTTACCTCTGGTCTGATGCTCGGTAGCTGGGGCGTTGCGATGCTCAGCTATCTGTGACTGGCTCGGTGGTTACCTTGAGTATCTCGCCAGCGGGGCTTATCTCCATCTCAAAGCGCACGCGCTCGCTCTCAAACAGACCTCTCCAGAGTTCAGCCTCTCCCCTCACAAGCCAGTTCTCACCGTGCTTTGCCACCACCCCGTAGCTCACGCCCAGCACGTCCCGCATGTTGCTGCGCACCCAGGAATCTGCTATGGTTTCGGCATCCTTGGGTATGAGTATCCACTCGTCCATGCTCTCAGGTCTGCACGGGGGGATATAAGGATTGCGCTTCTATGGCAGGTGCGTCAGCTTAGGCTTGGGGTGTGTTTCCGGTGAAAGTACCAAAAGTAGCGTCTCAGCACCAGCTTGCAAAAGTTATGCATGCTCTGAGCGGGGTTTCCCGTACCGGCTGCTGGAGGTTTCTTGGCATAGTGTGCTATGGAGTGTTGTGCAGAGCCAAGCCTACAGATGCACAGCTCACGAACTGGGAAGCCATGAGTCAGGCGATAAGTGCACCGCGTGCAGTGCATTTTCAGGTATGGTGTAGATGAGGCTTCAGCGCTGAAGCCTCAGGTGTCAGGGGAGGTGCACTGAAAGAACCATGCACCAGAGTTTGGGGAAATGATCTGCAAGCACGGCTGAAGGTGAGAGGTCTTAAGTTGACAGCACCCCCCAATACCGAAAATTTTTTAAACGGTAGCCGGGTTATGTAAGGGAGGTTTTCCAGCCATACACTGGAGGACGTTGATAGTGGCGAGAGTGGC
>JAADFH010000070.1 GCA_013152995.1 Methanobacteriota archaeon | reverse complement strand
CTTTAGCATATTTGTTTTATATTGGGCTGCCAGAGTATTAAGCTATGCATCACCTCAGAATCCTGGCGGTTGATGTGGGCATGGGCACGCAGGATGTGCTGCTGTACGACTCCAGCAGGAACCTGGAGAACTGCATGAAGATGGTGCTGCCCTCGCCGACAAGGGTGATTGCAGCTAAGCTTAGGAGGCTGAACTGCCACGTGTTCCTGAGGGGGGAGACCATGGGTGGAGGTCCGCTCACCGCCGCTGTGGCTGAGCACCTGCGCAGGGGCTACAGGGTGGCGATGACGCCGAGTGCGGCGATGAGTCTCAGGGACGACCTGGAGCAGGTCCGTGCCATGGGTGTGGAGATTGCCGAAGCCCCGCCTGAGGGGTTTGAGGAGGAGGGCTACCAGGTGGTGGAGACGGGAGATGTCAACCTGGAGCTCTTCAGGAGGGTTGCGGAGCAGGTGGAGGAGAGGTTTGAGTTTGACTGCATAGCGGTGGCGGTGCAGGACCACGGCAGGGCTCCTCCGGGTGTGCCGGACAGGGTGTTCAGGTTTGAGAACCTGCAGAGGCTGGTGGAGGAGCGCAGGCACGTGCTTGAGCTGTGCTTTACCTCACCCCCCGAGCACTTCACCAGGATGAGGGCGGTGGAGAGGGTGCTCAGGAGGACCGGGGCGAAGTGCCTGATAGCAGACACCAAGCTTGCCGCGGCTGCAGGTGCGCTGCACGGGGTGGAGGAGAGACCGGCGGTGGCTGTGGACATAGGCAACGGGCACACCTTGGTGGCGCTGGTGGATGAGCAGAACCGCCTTGCAGGAGTGCTGGAGCACCACACCCACATGCTCAACAGGCAGAGGCTGGTTGAGCTCATACGCAGGTTTCTGGATGGAGAGGTGAGCAACAGGGAGGTGTACGAGGCAGGCGGGCACGGGTGCGCAATCTCCGAGCCTCCGGGCGCAGAGGCTGTGCGCAGGGTGATGGTTACGGGACCGCACAGGATGATGCTCGCGGGGGCGGAGGTGGAGTTTGCAGCTCCAGGTGGGGATGTTATGCTCACGGGTGCTGTCGGGCTTGTGGACATGGCACTGCATGCGGAGGGTGCGCTGTGAAGGCTAAGCCGAGGATTGCGGTGGTTGATTACGGGATGGGAAACCTGAGGAGCGTTACCAGAGGTCTTGAGAGGTGCGGCGCGGTGGTGGAGGTGACCTCGCAGGCGGAGGTGATAGACGCCTGCGACGGGGTTGTGCTTCCAGGTGTGGGGGCTTTTGAGCTGGCTGTGGAGAAGCTGCAGGGGTTGAGGAGGTGCATACTGGAGCAGGCTGAGAGCGGCAAGCCCCTGCTGGGCATCTGCTTAGGGCTGCAGCTGCTGTTTCAGGAGAGTGAGGAGGGGTGCGGCTCCGGTCTGGGGCTGCTGCGGGGAAGGGTGCAGAGGCTGCCTGAGGGGGTGAAGGTGCCGCACATGGGCTGGAATTCGGTGAGGATTCTGAAGAGCTCTCCGCTGATGAGGGGGATTGAGGATGGGGAGTTTTTCTACTTCGTGCACTCCTACTACGCCGTGCCGGAGGAGGATGTTACGGTTGCGGTGAGCGAGCACGGCACCAGCTTCCCGGCGGTGGTGCAGAAGGGCATGGTGTTTGCAACCCAGTTCCACCCGGAGAAGAGCAGCAGCGCGGGTTTGAGGCTGCTGGAGAACTTCGTGGAGGTGTGCAGGTGAGGGCAAGGGTTACGGAGAGGTGCGTGGGGTGCGGAGCATGCCTGCCTTTCTGCCCAGCTGAGGCTATACAGGTGATGGGAAGGGCTGAGATTGATGCTTCAAGGTGCACGGGGTGCGGGATGTGTGCAAGATACTGCCCGAATGATGGTGTTGAGGTGGAGAGATGAGGGCTGTGGTGATTGGTGCAGGTCTTGGCGGGCTTCTTGCGGCGTGCGCACTGGCTGAGCGCGGGTTTGAGGTGCAGGTGCATGAGAGGCTGCCATACCCCGGAGGAAGGTTCACAAACCTGGAGTTTAAGGGCTATCAGCTCTCCACGGGTGCGCTGCACATGATTCCGCATGGCAGAAAGGGTCCCTTAGGGGAGATGCTCAGGGAGCTTGGAGCTGAGGTGGAGATTCTGCCCTCAGAGCCGCAGGCGGTGTTCAGGGTGGGCGGAAGGGACTATGAGGCTGATGAGGTGCATGCGGTGCTCTCAGCCAGGGAGAAGCTGCTCGCCGTGAAGCTGCTTGCGATGATGAAGCTGGGCAGGGCTGAGGCGGGGGAGGAGAGCTATGCTGAGTGGCTGGCTAAGCATATGCGCAGCGAGACTGTGCGCAGGATTGCAGACGCCTTCACGGGCTGGTGCCTGAGCCTGAGAGCGCACCAGGTGCCTGCCAGGGAGGTGCTGGCGCAGGTGGCTAATCTTGCACGCCTGGGGGAGACGGGTGTGCCAAGGGGCGGGTGCAGGGGGGTGGTGGATGCGCTGGTGGAGGTGCTTGAAAGCCAGGGGGGTGAGCTGGTGCTGGGCAGCAGGGTGCTGCAGGTGTCTGGAGAGCCCTGGGGGTATGCGGTGCACACGCAGGAGGGGAGGCTGGAGGCTGAGGTGGTGGTGAGCAACGCAGGGCTGAGGAGAACCGCCCGCATGGCTGAGGAGGTGCTGCCGGCTGAGTATGCCGCAGAGCTTGCAGGTCTGAGGTCTGTGCCGGGGGTGAAGATCAGCGTTGCCTGCTCCGAGCCGGTGCTGGGGCACTCGGGAGTGGTCTTCACCCCCGATGCCAGCAGGGTGTGCGGGATGAATGAGGTGAGCAACGCTGACCCGGAGCTGGCTCCCACAGGCAAGCACCTGCTGATGGCGCATGCGGCACCCGCAGGTGGCGACCTGAGGAGGGAGGCGGAGCTGGCGCTGCAGGACCTGCACCGCCTCATACCAAGGTTCAGGGAGAGGTGCAGGGTGCTGGCGGTGCAGACGTACAGGGGGGAGTGGCCCGTGAACCACGCTCCGAGCGGCACCCACCTGTCCCCGGCAACTCCAGCAGGAGGGCTGTACATCGTGGGCGACGGGGTTAAGCCAGAGGGCTGGATGGAGACGGAGGGCGTAGCCATGGGGGTGAGGCAGATGCTGGAGCACTTAGCCGCCGCTGAGAAATCTTCTGAAATTTAAAACATTTTTGCACCCGCGGCGAAAGATTTATATTGTGCAAAGTATATTATGTAGAGTATATGTCAGCCGCGGATCTGCTCCTGCACGAGAAGCCGAGGAAGGTGCTCAGATTTATAAGAAGGAAGAGAAATGTGAGCATAAATGATGTTGCGCAGAGCACAGATACAGCGTATGCGCATACCTTCAATCTCATAAAGAAGCTTGCGGATGCGGGGATTGTAAAGACAAGCAGGGCTGGCAGAAGGGTTGAAGTGTCAGTTACAGAGCGGGGTAGGAAGATCTGCAGGCTCATTGATGAGATTGAGAGGCTTGCCGAGGGAAGCGCAGAAGAGGTGAACAGCAGCACTGAGAAGCTTGAGAGATACAGGGAGAAGGTCAGAGAGCTTGCATCAGGGGGCTGCAGGAACGCCTGCATGCTTCTCGGAAGGTACAGGCAGATTGTCAGGAGGATGCGCCCCAGGGGGAGGGAGGCGAGGGAGCTGCGCAGGCAGGTGCTTGAGGAGATAGAGGATGCGCTATGCAGGATGAAGAGGTGAAAAAAGCGGCAATCTACGTGCGGGTTTCTACTGAGGATCAGGCAAAAGAGGGGTTTTCCTTAGATGCGCAGCTTGAGAGGCTAAGAAGCTACTGCTCTGCCAGTCTGCCAGGGGATGGAAGGTTTTCCGTGAGTACGTGGATGACGGGTATTCAGGGAGAACCACGTCAAGACCTGCCTACAGGCGAATGCTTGAGGAGATTGACAGCTGGGATGTGCTGCTTGTGATGAAAATGGACAGGATTCACAGGAATTCCAGAAACTTCATGGAGATGATGGACCTGCTCAGAAAGAAGAACAAGGAGTTTGTGAGCATGACCGAAAGCCTGGACACCAGCACGGCAATGGGGCGCTTCGTGGTTGACATAATCCAGCGCATTGCCCAGCTTGAGAGCGAGCAGATAGGGGAGAGGGTGCTGGCGGGGATGGAGCAGAAGGCAAGGACGGAGGTGGAGAGGCTGGGTAGCAGGCATCCCTACTTAGGGTTTGCGCATCCCTACGGCTACACCTACGAGAGGGGAGAGCTGCAGGTGAATCCAGAGGAGGCGGAGTACGTCAGGATGATATTCAGGGACTACATCTCGGGACTGACGCTGGATGAGATATGCAGAAAGCTGAACAGAATGAAGGTGCCAACGAAAAAGGGCGGGAAATGGGCGAAGTTCACGGTTTCCAGAATCCTGAAGAACCCCCTGTACGCAGGGTACTTGGAGTGGAACGGGATAATCAAAAAGGGGAGCCACAAGGCGATAGTTGATGAGGAAACCTACGAGGCTGCGCAGAGGCTGATTGAGGCGAGGGGGGGCAGGGGAGTGCATCTCCCGCACATGCGTAGTAAACAACGGTAGTCCGTTGTTTACCGGGACTGAGAACTTCAGAGGCAGTTGCAGCGGCTGCTTCTGAGGCTCAATAGGGTGGCAAGCCTGCCCTGCAGGCATGCTCAGCACGCCTGAGACTGTTCTCCTCCTGTGCAGCTCCGCCCGCGAAGCAAAGAGCCTTTTCAAAAATGTCTGCACTTTTAAAACATTTCTGAAAGCTCGCAGTGCCGAGAGTGCTGCCGAGCAAGTGCACAGGTGGCTCACGAACAAAATATACTGTTTAGAATATACTTTATAAAATATACTATTTACAGTATAATTTTAATTTCTGGAAGGTCACAGCATGCTGCAGGTGAGGTTGC
>JAADFH010000069.1 GCA_013152995.1 Methanobacteriota archaeon | reverse complement strand
GAAGCCCTCCGCAGACTCAGCGGCTGCCCCTCACCAGCCTCTCCGCCTCGGCAAGCTGCTTCTTCCTCCCCAGCATCAGCAGCACATCCCCCGGCAGAATCACCTCATCGGGCTTCGGATTAGGTATAAGCTCCTGCCCCCTCCACACCGCCACCACGCTTGCCCCCGTCCTGCTTCTCAGCCTACTCTCAGCGATGCTCCTCCCGGCAAGCGGCGAATCCTCGCCCACCCTCACCTGTGCGATGTTAATCCCCCTCAGCAGCGCCATTCTGTCCAGAAAAACCTCGCTGTAGGGTGCAAGAACGCTCTTAATCAGGAAGCTCAGCGCCGCCTCCCTCGGGTCAAGCAGGTAGTCAATACCCGCGCTCTTCATCACCTCATGACTCTCGTGATTCTCGCACCTGCTGGCAACCACCAGCTCAGGCTTCAGCTCCTTCACCGCCATAGCCACAAAAGTGTTCTCGGCATTGCTTCTGGAGGTGAGTATCACACCTCTGGCTCTTGGAAGGTTAGCCTTGAGCAGAATCTCCCTGTCGCCAGCATCACCCGCAATAAAAGGCACGCCAAGCTCCCTCATCCTCTTTATCGCCTCCTCACGATCATCCACCACAACAAAAGGCACGTCATAGCTCTTCAGCTCCTCAATCACCTGCTCAGCCAGCTCATTGTACCTGTATATCACCACATGCCCCCTCATCCATCGCATCCTGCTGATTCCCAGCGACCTGCTGATTCCCTGCTCCACCAGGTATGAAGACGCAACAGCGGTGGCGGCGAGAAAGCAGAAGACGCCTACGATAATTATGGCGGTGCTCACCGCCTTCCCGAGCTCAGTTCTTGGCACGATATCCCCATACCCCACCGTTGTGACCGTGACAATCACGAAGTACAGCGCATCCCGCATGGTGAGACCCTCCACCCTGGACAGAACCACCGCTCCGCCCAGTATCATCACGCAGATCAGGGCAATCAGAACCACCATGCTGCGCAGATGCAGGCTCATGAAGCAACCTTTCCCCTTACCTGGTAAAAAATCTTACAGGTCATGGTATAGCATCTGCGGTATTTTTATATACTTTAAAAAACAAACAAACTCACTGGCGGAGGTGGATTAATGGTTCTTGACATGAGCAGGCGTGAGTTTATAAAAACCCTCGCCGCCACGGCAGCAATGCTCGCTGCCGGAATGCCCACAGTCGCTGCGAGGGACGAGGGCACAACCTTCGGGCGTGCGCAGTGCAGATTCTGCGGTACCGGGTGTACGGTGCTGGTGGGTGTTCGGGGAGGCAGGGTTGTATCGGTAAAGGGAGATGCCGACTCACCCATAAACTTCGGCAGGCTCTGCCTGAAGGGCTACTCTCTGCCCCACATAATGTACGGCGGTGGCGGAAAGGAGCGCCTGACCAAGCCGCTGGTGAGGCAGGCAGACGGCACCTACAGGGAGGTGAGCTGGGAGGAGGCGCTTGAGCTGGTTGCGGAGACCTTTGCCAGGTACATAAAAGAGTACGGTCCAGACAGCGTTGCCTGGTACGGCTCTGGACAGAACACAACCCAGGAAGCCTACGCTGCCAACAAGCTATTCAAGGGCATAATAGGCACCGCCAACGTGGAAGGCAACCCCAGGCTGTGCATGGCTTCTGCGGTGGGAGGCTACCTCAACACCTTCGGCGCAGATGAGCCTGCTGGAAGCTACGACGACATAGACCTGGCAGACACCATCTTCATCATAGGCTCAAACATGGCGGAGCAGCACCCCATGCTCTTCCGCAGGGTGATAGACAGGAAAAGCGCCTACCCCGAGAGGGTGAAGGTTATAGTGGCAGACCCGCGCACAACCCCGACAGCGAGGTATGCAGACCTCCACCTCAAGTTCAAACCTGGTACAGACATGTACCTGCTGAACGCCATGGCTTATGTGATAATAGAGGAGGACCTGGTGGACTACGAGCACCTGCAGTACTGCACCTTCCGTGTGGGGCTGGGTGCCAAGGGGGAGAGCATGGACCTGGATGCCTTCCGTGAGTTTCTGAAGGACTACTCCCCGGAGAAGGTGGAGGACATCACGGGTGTGCCTGCCGAGGACATACGCCTCGCCGCCAGATGGTTCGGGCGCAGGGGCTACTCAACACTCAGCATGTGGACCATGGGTCTCAACCAGCGCACCCAGGGTGTAGAGCTCAACTGCCAGGTGCACAACCTGCACCTGCTGACCGGCAAGATAGGCAAACCCGGCTGTGACTCCCTCAGCCTCACGGGTCAGCCCAACGCCTGCGGAGGTACTCGCGAGCAGGGCGGACTCACCCACATACTGCCCGGGCACAGAGCGCTTGCAAACCCCGAGCACCGCAGAGAGGTGGCGGAGGTATGGGGCGTACCCGTGGAGCAGATGCCAGAGAAGCCAACGGGACCTGCTGTGGACATGTTCATGCGCCTGGAGAAGGGCGAAATCAAGGCGATATGGATAAACACCACCAACCCGGCACAGAGTCTGCCCAACTGTGACCGCTATGCGGAGGCTATGAAGAAGGCGTTCACCGTGGTTAGCGACGTTTACTGGAACCGCACCACCGAGGTAGCCACTGTGGTGCTCCCCAGCGCCATGTGGGTGGAGAAGGAGGGAGTTATGGGGCAGACAGACAGGAGGAGCCAGTTTACCGAGAAGCTTGTTGAGCCACCCGGAGAGGCAAAGCCGGACTTCTGGCAGATAAACGAAGTGGCTAAGCGCATAGCCCAGAAGCTGGGCAGAAAGCTCAGGTATGCGGTGAGGGACAGGAAGGACCCCGTGAAGGTGCTTGAAACCTTAGAGGTCTACGGACTCGGCTTCTACGACGACCCGCGCGTTAAGAGGGGTGAGATGACCCCAGAGGAGGCAGCATGGAACGAGTACAGGGTGCTAACGCGTGGCAGGGATGTTGACCTGTACGGTGCCACCTATGAGAAGCTCAGGGCTCACTCCGGGGGTGTGCAGTGGCCCTGCCCCAGCACGGAGTTTGAGAACCGTGGCAGCAACAAGCGCTACATCTCACGCGAGTATGCCATAAGGGTATTCGGCAGGGACAGGAAGAGGTACGCCACGGGCTACGTTACGCTGTACGACCAGCACATGGAGGAGCACGGCTACCCCGGGCTGATAAACTACTACGGCGACCACAAGCTCAAGAACACCAAGGACAAGGCGGTTATCCGGGCACTCGCGGCGAAGCTGGACTACGAGATGCCAGACGAGAGCTTCCCCTACGTGCTGAACACGGGCAGGGTTATAGAGCACTGGCATACGGGCACGATGACCATGCGGGTGCGTCTGCTGCGTGAGCTCAACCCCGCAGCCTACGTGGAGGTTCATCCAAGCGATGCGTACAGGCTGGGCGTCAGAAACGGCGACCCCCTCAGGATAGAGTCCCCAAGAGGCAGCATCGTGCTCCCCGTGTGGGTCACGGACAGAGCGCAGCCGGGTATGGTGTTCGTACCCTGGTTTGATGAGGACAGGCTCATCAACGACCTCACCATAGACGTGCCCGAAAGCTGGTCAAAGGCTGCAGAGCCGGACTACAAGGTGTGCAAGATAAGGGTATCAAGGGCGTGAGGTGTGGAGCATGCCGGTCTCAGGAGCGGTTGTGGTTCCCGTGCCGGGCAGGGAGGCTGAGGTGGAGAGGCTGCTCAGGAGTATGCGTGGTATAGAGGTCATGGGCAGGGGCTCCGGAGGTATAGCCATAACCCTTGAGGGCAGCACCACCAGGGAGCTCTACAGCCTCTCGGAGCATGTGGAGAAGCTGGAGGATGTGGTGGACTTCCAGCTTGTTTATCTCAATGTGGAGGATGAGGTGGAAGAATGAGAGCGGGGGCTGAGTATTCTGGCTGGCTGATTCTCCTCTCGGCGCTCCTGCTGCTGAGCACCGCAGGTGCGGCTGAGGAGTTCCGCGAGCC
>JAADFH010000068.1 GCA_013152995.1 Methanobacteriota archaeon | reverse complement strand
GCCACATAATAAGAATCTCTGGCTCTGAGCTGTACAACGCCTATGGGGGCAACACCTCAGGCTACCACGCAGCGGCGCTGGTGGAGTGCACGTACTGCCACGGGAGTTACAACGGCTCCGCCACGGGATACTCAACGCCTCCGGTGCCGGCAGCCAACGTGACGGCGGAGTTTGAGGACAGCAGCATAGAGGCGCACCGTCCACTGTACTACCGTGCCAGGAACGCCTCCGGCGTTGACACAACCGACTACCTGCTTGGAGCTAATGACGCGTGCATAGCCTGCCACACCCACGCGGCGAATGTCAGCGTTAGTGTGGGAGCGTTTGTGGGTGTGGTTGCGAACTTCACTGACTGCCCAGAGGGCACCCCGGGGTGTTATGCCGGGTGGAATATAAGTTACTGGAAGAATTAGGAGGTGAGTCTGGAAGTGAGGAATATCCTGCTGGTGCTCGGGTTGCTTGCGACGGCATTCCTGGTGATGCCTCAGGCGATGGCGAAGTTCACAGGTCAGCACACCTTTGTGAACGGCAGCAACGTGAACTGCGAGCGATGCCACACAACCATAAGCGACGAGCTCCACTCTGGAGATGCTCACAACTGGAGCCAGAGCACCATAGGCACGTCGCCCTGCAGAGTATGCCACATACCCAACAACCAGCGCTCCGGTGAGGACTACTACAACCCGTACCAGACAGGTGTTACTGCCAGCTACCATGCGGCAGCGATGGTTGAGTGTACCTACTGCCACGGTGTGAGAAATGGTACAAGCACAGACAACGGCGGTCTTACCATACCTGCGGCGAACATAACCTCGGAGTTTGAGGACAGCAGCATAGAGGCGCACCGTCCGCTGTACTACCGTGCCAAGAACGCCTCTGGCGTTGACACAACCGACCTGCTGAAGGGCACCAACGAGGCATGCATAGCCTGCCACACCACAGCGGCGAACGTGACGATCATTGAGCCCACGCAGTACCTGAACATCACCGCAACCGCAGACGGCTGCACCAACGGCTGGGAGCCTGGCGCTCCGAACTGCTACAGCGACGGGTACTCCTTCAACTGGCTGATAAACATGAGCGTGTATGCGCCGTAAGGCGCATTCTCTTCCCTTTTTTGCAGAGCGGGACGGGGGAAGAAGCAGGGGTTCAACCCCAAGGTTTATATCTTCCCCCCGCTCACAATCTCTGTGATGGCTGCCGAGCTTGTGCCTGTTCAGGCACTCCAGATCACCTCCTCTGAATACCTGAACGCCCTGCTGATACTGATAGCCTTCATGTTTCTGGCGAAGCTGGCAGACCTGATTATAACCCGTGTGATGCTCCAGGCTGCAAGGCGCACAAGCTTTGAGTTTGATGACAGGCTGATAGAGATCCTCCACAAGCCCATCTTCTCCAGCATCGTGCTTCTGGGTGCGGTGCAGGCTGTGCTCTACCTCTCACCACCCGAAAACGTGGAGTTCTACCTCACCAACCTGCTGGAGTCTGCTGCACTTCTGATATGGGTTGCTGCAATCTTCCGCTCAACCTCGCTGATTTTTGCTGGAATAGGCTCAAAGCTTATAGACGTTACTGGCGTTGGCAGAGAGCTGCTGCCGCTGCTTGAGAACATCAGCAAGGCTGTGATTCTTGCGGGAGCCGGCATGGCTCTGCTTTCTGTCTGGGAGAAGAGCATAACCCCCATACTTGCCTCCGCCGGGCTTGCAGGATTTGCGGTAGCCTTTGCCGCCAAGGACACCATCGCCAACTTCTTCGGAGGGGTGAGCATATTCATGGACAAACCCTTCAAGATAGGCGACTACATAATCCTTGACTCCGGGGAGAGGGGCGAGGTGGTGCACATAGGTCTCAGAAGCACCCGCATAAAGACCAGAGACGACGTGCTGATAAGCATCCCCAACTCCATAATAGCGAGCTCAAAGATAGTGAACGAGAGCGCTCCGCAGCCCAGGTTCAGGGTGCGCGTGCCTGTGAGCGTGGCATACGGCAGCAACATAGCGAGGGTGGAGGAGCTCCTCAAGCAGATTGCGCGCTCCTGCGAGTACGTGGTTTCCGAGCCTGAGCCCAGGGTGCGCTTCCGGCGCTTCGGTGCCTCGGGACTGGAGTTTGAGCTGCTCTGCTGGGTGATTGAGCCACGCTACAAGGGCAGGGCGGTGCACTATCTGAACAGCGAGATATACCGCAGGTTCGCCGAGGAGGGCATAGAGATACCCTACACCAAGATGGACGTGTACCTCTACAGGAGGGAGTAGCGTGCAGCAGGTGATTGAGCGGGTGCTCCCCAGGATAGTACCAACGCCGGAGGAGGAGGCAGAGCTCAGAGAGGTTGAGAAGGCTCTCATCGCGAGGGTGGACGAGGCTGCACGCCTGCATGACCGCCGGCTGTACTCACGCCTGCTGGGCTCAGCCTCCCGCGGCACCTGGCTGAGGTACGAGAAGGACCTGGACGTGTTCATCTTCTTCCCCGAGGAGTACACCAAGCAGGAGATGGAGAGCATAGTGACTCAGGTAGCCTCCCAGGTGCTGGTGGATACCCAGAAGAGGTACGCGGAGCATCCCTACATCAGGGGCAGGTTCATGGGCTACGAGGTTGAGCTCGTGCCCTGCTATGCGCTGCGGGAGCTCTCTGGCATAAGGAGCGCCGTTGACAGGACACCCTTCCACAACGACTACGTCACGAGCAGGATAGGGGGGCTGGAGAACGAGGTGCGCCTGCTGAAGCAGTTCCTCAAGGGCATCTCCTGCTACGGTGCGGAGGCTAAGGTGGAGGGCTTCTCTGGCTACCTGTGCGAGCTTCTTGTGCTGAAGTTCGGCAGCTTTGAGCGGGTGCTGCACAGCGCAGCCACCTGGAAGCCCGGTGTGGTTCTCGGGATGGGTGAGGTTGATGAGAGGCGGGAGAGGCGGCGCTTCTCCTCGCCCCTCATCTTCATAGACCCCGTGGATGAGAACAGAAACGTGGCTGGCGCCCTCTCCCTGCAGAAGTTCTCGGAGTTCGTCTATGCCTCAAAGTGCTTCCTCAGCTCGCCCAGGGTGAGCTTCTTCTTCCCGCCGCCGCGCAGGGTGAGCAGGGGTGAGGTTGAGGAGGCGCTGGGCAGCAGGGGTACGGCGCTCCTCAGCGTGCGCTTTCCCACGCCAGAGGTGGTGGAGGACATCCTTTACCCCCAGCTCCGCAAGACCCACCGCCTGCTGCGCAGGCAGCTTGAGGTGGCTGGCTTCAGGGTTCTCGGGGGCGGGGTGCACTCCGGCAGGAGGTGCCACATCTTCTTTGAGCTTCTGGAGGCGGCTCTTCCCGGAGCCCACCTGCACCTGGGTCCGCCTGTGAACTCCAGCCACGAGGAGAGGTTTCTGAGCAGGCATGCCTCAGCACTCTCAAAACCCTTCATCCTCAACGGCAGGTGGGCGGTGTTCGTGAGGCGCAGGCATACGAGGGCAGAGGAGCTGCTGCGTGAGTTCCTGACAGGAGACCTGCGCTCCAAAGGTGTGCCCAAGCATGTTGCCGAAGCCATGCAGCGGGGCTTGGAGGTGGTTCAGGGAGAGGAGTGCCTTGATGAGGAGGCGCTCCTGAGCATAGCGGAGTACCTCACGCCTCTCTTCCCCTGGGAGCGGGAGCAAGGGTGAGCCTGTCGCCTGGCATGAGCCTGAGGGTGCCTGCACTCACCTCCAGCACGTAGCTGCAGCGCCTGCGCGGTATGTGCAGCCTCCAGGGCTTCAGGCGCGCCACCTCAACCACCCTGAGCTCCTCGTCTAAGTAGTAGAGGTCAAGGGCAAAGCGCATGAAGAGGGAGTGCACGCCTCCAGGCTTCGCATACCCCGGGAACTTTATCAGCAGCCCCTCACCCGGCGGAAGCCTCTTCCTGAACATCAGCCCCAGGAGCCTGCTGAAGAAGCTGTCAGCCAGCCTCACCCTGCACACCGTGCTTCCGTTATGCTGCAGCAGATACACGCTACCAGGTTTCCGCGAGGGCATAGTCGTACTCCGCCTCTGCGTCTCTTATTCTTACCCCTACCCTGCCCGAGGGATGCGAGCTCAGCCCCCTGAACTCCACCACGTGCATGCCGTCAATGTAGCCCCTCACCCTTGCACCTGCCACATCCACCCTGAGCAGGTGCCAGCTTCCGTAGCCTGTGCTGAAGACGCCCTCATCCAGCAGGTACCAGCTTCCATTCACCACGCTCCACAGCTTTGCAATGCTCTGCTCAGGATACAGGGTGAAGAGGTAGTAGTTTTCTTCATCACGGTACCTGAACACTATGCCAGCGGTGGGATTCTTCCAGGCGGTTCCACTGAGAACGCGCACCCTTGCGGTGTAGCTCAGGTTTGAGAGCACCGGCGAGGGTGAGAAGCTGAGCACCGCAGAGGATGCGCTGCTGCGGTACGTGCCTGAGGAGGTGCACCACCTCAGCGTGCACCACCCCAAGGAGGGCGGTGAGAAGCTGTCGTACAGCACACTGGATGAGTCCTGCACCCTTACCCAGCCGAAACCTGCAGTGGCGTCCCTCACCCTGAGCCCCACGCTCCCCGCTGGATGGGAGCTCAGGGCGCCGAAGCTCAGCACAGGGGCGGAGTTAACCCTCGCGCTCACCTCGCTTCCAGAGACCGCAACCTCCAGCACGTAGCTCACTCCGGGGGTGAAGCTGTAGTAGCTCTCGTTGAGCAGGTACCAGGTGCCGTTGACAACGCTCCACAGCCTCAGGCGGCTCAGGGTGGGATAGGCGGTCAGCAGGTAGTAGTTTGCCTCATCGCGGTACCTGAACACTATGCCGGCTGTACCCGCCAGGCTGGCGTTTGCGCTGTAGATTCTCATCTCCGCGCTGTAGGTGAAGCTGCTGCCGTAGTATGCGGGCAGGTAGGCTACCGAGGCGCCCTCGGAGCGCCCCAGGTACTCTCCACTGCCAGCGCAGGGTGCTCCACCCCGGGGGCGAGCTGAAGTCCTCGCTCAGCGCAGCGTACCCCCTGCCCCTGAAGCCATCGCTGACGTATATGTGGTCTATGGCGCTGAGCCAGCTCCCTGAGGAGGGCTCAAGGTACAGGTCGTAGTCGTGCATGCCCCCTTGGGAGGGCACATAGGAGAAGCTCACGTTGAGGCTGCTCCCGGGAGGCAGGAGCACGCGCTTTATCCCCAGGTACTCACCGCTGCCGTCCGGAAGCCACACAGAGCCCTCAACCCTGCCCAAGAAGGTTTCTCCGCCCGGATTCTCCAGGGTGAAGCTCAGGTTAACCTGCTCACCCACCTGCACCTCCGGCGCACTTGCATAAGCACCGGTGATTCTGGGAATCCCCAGCCAGAGGTATGGGCGGGTGTAGGGGTAGCTGTCTCTGGCATTCTGGGAGATTGTGTAGGGGGAGTCGCACCTCCTGTTGAGGTCTGAGTCATAGCACCCCTCCGCTGCGGTGTCATAGTCGCTCCAGTAGTTGCCCCCGCCCCCGTAGTCCCAGGTGTTGCCGTAGCTGTCAGCAGCCTGAATGGAGTTGTCTATGAAGGCATTGTGGTAGATCAGCGAGGAGCTCACAGACTCAAGCGCCACACCGGTAGCCCAGGGGTTGCCCGAGGTGTTGCGCACGGTGTTAAGCATGAGAACCGCCCCCGAGGAGCTCTTGGCGCGTATCCCGTAGAGCAGGTTTGAGCTGATGGTGTTGTTCACCACGCTCACATTTGCTGAGTACTCAAAGTAAACACCCTCCTGGTTTCCTGAGAGCGTGCAGTTCTCCACTCTCACCCCATCAGAAGCCACTATGTAAACACCCCTCCAGAAGTTGTCGTGCAGCCTGCTCCCCTCCACCAGTGTGGCTGGAGAGCGCAGCACGTAAACTCCCGCGGGATTGTTTCCGTACACCTCGCTTCCCACAATTCTCGTGCCCACGGAGTTGTTCACGTACACCCCGTTCCACCTGTTGTACAGGAAGCTCACGTTGCTGAAGGTGTTGTAGTGGGATTCGTTGAGGTACACACCGTTCTCTGTGATGGAGCCCTGTATAATGGAGTTCTGCACGGTGTTGTAGGAAGATTCCTCAAACCTTATGTTCTC
>JAADFH010000067.1 GCA_013152995.1 Methanobacteriota archaeon | reverse complement strand
CTGCGCTGCCTCTGCTGGTAGGTTCTCAGCGCCCTCAGGAAGTCAATCTTCCTGAACCCGGGCCAGTAGCTCTCGCAGAAGTACAGCTCCGAGTAGGCGCTCTGCCACAGCAGGAAACCCGAGATTCTCTCCTCACCCGAGGTTCTTATTATCAGGTCTGGGTCGGGCAAGCCCGTGGTGTACAGGTGCCTGCTCACCTCCTCCTCTGTAATCTCCGAAGCCCTCATCTCACCCCTCTCAATCTTCTCCCCCATCTTCCTGAAGGCATCAACAATCTCCTGCCTCCCCCCGTAAGCCATCGCCACATTCAGCAGCAGGTTATCATACTCACGGGTGCGCTCCTCCGCATGCCTGATGGCACGCCTCACCCTCTCCGGAAACCTCTCAACCTTCCCGATAGCCTTTATCCTCACCCTGTTCCTGTGGATTCTGTCATCATTCGCAATCTTGTAGAAGTACTCCTCAAATATGTCAAAAAGCTTCTCCACCTCCTCCCTGGGTCTTCTGAAGTTCTCGGTGGAGAAGGCGTAGGTGGTCACCGTCTTTATGCCAAGCTGGATGCACCACTCCAGGAACTCCTCCAGCTTCTGAGCACCCAGGCGGTGCCCCATCCAGGGCTGCGCACCCAGACGCCTTGCCAGCCTGCGGTTGCCATCCATTATAACCCCTATGTGCTCCGGCAGCCTCCCCTGCCTCACCCTCCTCTCAAGAAACCACTCGTATGCCCTGTACAGGGGTGTTAGTATCACGCACCGCACCTCTCAGATTGTTTTTAACCCCACAGTAACGGGTGCCAACCATATTAGTAGCTCAGCGGGTCTGCTTTCATGTACTCCCTGAGCACCGAGGTTGCATAGCTTCCCGGAGGCAGGAAGAACCTGACAGTCAGCTTCACCATGCCCGGATTGAGCTCATCCTGCGCAACCTCCCAGCTCATCTCAGCGGAGACGCTGGCACTCCTCATGCCCCCAGCCTGCGCCAGCTCGGGCATGCTGCTGCACCTGAAGCTCTCCAGCTCCACACCCTCCTGCTCCAGCACCTCCCTCTCTATCTCACCCTGCCTGCCCTCAGAGAACCTGCTCCTGTAACCGAAGATGGGTATGCTACGCCCCCTGATGTCCATGCCCTCCTCAATCATCCTGCTGAGCACCAGGTTAAAAAGGTAGCCCTGGTATGCGTGCACCAGCAGCTTCCTGAGCTTCTTCGGCAGCCTCCTTATGGCGCCGGCGTAGTCTGAGGGGTGTCTGCGCAGCCAGGCGAGCATGAGCCTCTCGTACTGCAGCCTCTCCGGAAAAACCTGCAGCGCAGCTTCAGGGTCAGAGGTCTCGTCGTAGATTCTCCTTGCCTCCCTCGCATCCTGCTTCTCCCTGGGGTATGGTCTGCCTATGTAGCATGCCACCGCCTCCTCAAGCTCCCCCCGCAGTATAGCCCTGCCCACGATGTGGGTGTTGGGTCTCACGGTGCCGAAGCGCTGGTAGCCGAAGTAGTTGGGCACCCCCCTGCTCTCAAGCTGCTCCGAGGTTGCCGGGACCACCTCCTCGGCGTTCTCGGAGACCTCGCGTATGACTATCTCAAACTCGTTTCCCAGGAGGTCGCCCAGGCTTATGCCCCGCCTGCACTTGGTGAAGCTGTGCAGCTTTATGCCGGGTATGCTCAGGCTCCTCAGCCTCTCCTCGCTCACACCCCTGGCTGAGACGCGCTGCACGGTGTATGCACGCTTGTCCTTAGTGCCCGCGTAGCCGAACCTCCTGGAGGAAACCCCGAGCCTCCTGGAGAGCTCCATTATAGCCCTGATGGTGTCCCAGTTGTACTTCTCCATTATGAAGTGCAGGTACTCACCCTCACCGTCATCGCATACCTCAAAGCGCTCCCTCACCACGAAGTCCTCAACCCTCTGCCTGAGCCTGCCGCCTATGCCGGGGGTGTCTGAGATGAAGCAGCGCATTCCGAGCAGATTGTCAAGCTCGTACCAGCTTCGCCTCACGCCCCCAGCCTCGCCAGCTTCTCAGCAAGCCTCTCCAGCACCTGCCTGCGGTAACCAGGGACGAACTTTATGCTGCCCGCCACCTCGTGCCCGCCGCCTGTTACCCCAGCACCCGGCAGCTCCTCCGCAAGCTCCGCAACCAGCGTGTTCAGGTTCAGCCCGTATTCTCTTGCCACGTCCTCGGTAGCCCTGAGCACCGCAAAGTCAGGACCGTAGCCTATGGTGACCGTCCTCTCCCCGCCCCTCTCAGAAGCCACCGCATCGTGCACCATGCCCGTGGTCTTTCCTGCAGGCGGGTAGGAGAACCTGTGGGTGTACCTCTCCAGGTCTATGGTGCACAGCACCAGCCCGTTCCTGAGCTCCGCACGCCTGAGGTTCTCAAGCGCCGCCCTGAGCTGCACGTCTCTGGCACGTTTCGCCTCCTGCCAGAGGATGTCAACAAGCTCAGCCTGCCTGTCCAGCCTCCCCAGCCCCAGCAGGTCCTCAACAACACCCCTGCCGTCCATAAAGCGCAGGTGGAAGGCTTCGTAGTCTATACACTCGGCTATGAGCTCCATCCTCTCCTTAGTGTACCCCCTCTCCTCAGCCAGGCTTATGTACCTCTCAGCCGTCTCCCCCTTAACCCTGTCGGCAACGCAGGCTATGCCGGGGAGGTGGCGCATCCTCTCCCCCTCCTCGGGGTTGATCATCCTGGCGAGCTCAACGCCGAGGCAGCCCGCGGTGAGGGAGTAGTCGCCGCCGGCAAGGTAGGGGTTGATGTGAATCTCAGCCACCTCGTCCACCTCCGCTTTTCCCTCCCTGAGCTCCCCCGGGTAGTGGTGGTCCACCACCATGATTCTCGCCCCGTACACCCTGAGCTTTCTCATCGCGGGCAAGTCCTCAATGGTGGAGCCGTTGTCAAGCACCAGCACCAGCGGCATGGGTGTGCCGAACCTCTCGGCATCCTCCAGGGAGTACTGCAGGTCCCTCACCACATCCTCCATCTCGTAGAAGGGTGCCCTGCTGGGCAGGCGCTTGAAGAGGTGCCACTCAGCCTCCCTGTCAGGCGAGCTGCTGCGCATCAGGGGCAGAAGCGCCCGCTCAATCGCAACCCCCGCTATGAAACCGTCTGCATCTGCATGGTGCCTGAGGTAGATGGGCACGCCCGTGAGCACAGCCTTTCTGAGCTGCTTTGCCAGCTCCAGCATCCTGGGGTAGAGCGCCTCAAGCACCGGTGTGCTCACCAGCGGCTCTGGCTTTGCGGGCTCGGCTTTCCTCTCTATGGCTCTGTCAATCTCAGCCCTTACAGCGCTGAGCTCAGCCCCGTATAGCTTTTCCATGTGCCTGACTTCAACCTGCAGGCGGTCAAGCCTGAACACCACCTCCCCACGCACCTCAACCACGTCCGAGCGGTCTATGCTCGGGTAGGCTCTCTCCCCGGAGGCGAAGGCGGTGCACTCTATTGCCCCGGTCTCGTCATAGACTGTGAAGACCGTGGGTCCGGAGGTGCGCTGCACCTTTGCAACTATGCCCCTGAGCCTGACCGCCACGCCGAGCTCGTTCATGGTTATCCTGCCTATCTTCCACAGTGGCAGGGGCTTGCGCAGCGGCACCAGCGTGTAGTTTCCGTCAGACTCCCAGGGGAGAAGGTCCACACGCTCCCCCCTCACCCTGGTCACCTTCACCACCACCTCCTCCCCGGGCATGTGCTCGGCTCTTGCATCCCGCCTCCTGAGCAGCCCCACCACTCCCTGATTGAGAGCTATGAAGTAGCCTATCTCATGCACCCGCTTGACCCTGCCGAGGTACAGCTTCCCGGGTATGAGGTCCTCATGCCCCGCAAGCGGGTCAAGCTCAAACACGATTTCGTGCTTTTTCTCGCAGTCCTCACACACCCGGGGCTCTCTGTCCTGAGCTATTGCAGAGCCGCACAGCAGACAGCGCCCGTTACCCTCTCTCATCTTCCCCCATCCCCACGGCGGCATAACATCCGCAAA
>JAADFH010000066.1 GCA_013152995.1 Methanobacteriota archaeon | reverse complement strand
GCCTCACCTCGCTCCTCATAGCCACAACCAGGTTGTGCAGGGTGGGCATGTGAAGGAGTTGGCAGGCAGCAGATATAAAGGTGACTGAGGGGGTACCACTATCTAGGTGCTGTCAACTTAGCCCACCTCACACCTTCAACATGTCTTTCAAACTCAGTGCTCCCTGGCGCTGGATCTGGCGGCTCTCCCAGGCTCATGTGCGTTCTTGCGCGGTAGAATAAGCCGTACAACCTCAGGAAGTTAGCCACGTGCTAAGGCTTGGAGCATTTGCATGGCAGCGCTGTCAAGCACTCTTATTCTATCCTTTAATTTATCAGTCCTTATTAAGCGTTTCATGTTCAAGCGCCAAATTTTTAGCACTCCACGAGTACCAGCTGCCTTTATAATTGATTATCTTCAGATGCCCATATCTTCGCTTTAGTTCTTTGAGGATATATCGTGTTATCAGCGTTTGCCTGGTAAAGGCATAATCAGAATCTTTCTGTGCTCTGGTTCTACTACAACAGAGCCAGTAATAGCTCTCACCTATCTTTATCACAGTTTCGCTTTGCCAGTCTCAACGTATCCCTTAAGCTTAGAGCCGAAACGCTGCACCCGCTGCTTAGCTGCCTCATAGCTCCGCTTGAACCCGAGATTCTCCAGAAACGCCTCCACTCTGAGCTTAAGTTTACAATACCATATATCCCATACTTTTATACCTGCAGTCAAAGTACTCCACAGGGTTGGCATAGAAATGTGACCGCTGTTGCCTATGGCTTCACCACGCGTTTGGCATCTCTTCGTTCTATATGAATACCATGCACAACTTTGACGTTACTAGGAGATATCATAGTGTCAACCAAGTTAAACAGTTTTCCACATATATAGAGCATTCACGTTTGGTGGATCCCATGTATGGATGCTCCGTATCCAGAGCCATAATTCTTCACGGGTTTGGTTTGACAGCACATGACAGAAAACTCAAAACCCGTTAGAATTTCAGGAAATGCAGAGGTGAAATCGTGAAGTTTCCTGCTCCAGTGCTGCTCCTGCTTGCGGTCACTCTGATACTCGGGTGCACCATTGGCAAGAAGGAGCCCGAGACCATCCAGGAAAAAGTCCGGCAGGCAAAGGAGATACAGGAAGAGTACGAGGATGCTTACGCTGCTCTGCAGCGAGCCATAGCTGAGGGTGATGCCGAAGAGGCAAAGCGCAGCTACTCCGAGCTGCTCTCAGCCTACAGGAAGGCTGTGGAGAAGGCGGGTAAAAGGCACATGGACTTCTTTGTAGATGAGGGGGCGCTCAGAACCCTGGGAGCGCAGGTTGACTCGGGGAAGCTTGAGGCAGCCAACGCCACGCTCTCCAGCATAACCAGCAGCTGCGGCGTCAGCGTGTGCCACATGCGCACCGGCGGTGCGATGGCAAATCTGGAGTACGAGTACAGCAGGCTGAAGGACGCGCTGGACGAGGGCAACATGAGCGCCGCCAGGGAGCGCTTTCCCGCATTCAAGCGCTACTTCTATGAGAGCCGTGAAGCCACCGAGAAGTTCCTGCCCGAGCTCACCCGTGAGAGGATGAAGGAAGAGTACGTAACAGCACTTGAGAATGCGCTGGAGCAGGACAACCTGACAGCCGCAAGGGAGGCTATGCAGGTAATCTCAGAGCGAACCTGCTCGCTGAACAACGGCTGCCATGCCATGCTGCTCACCGTGGGCTACGAGTGAGGCTAATCCACCCAGAACCTGCGCAGCCACTCCTCTTCCATGAAGTGCAGCTCTCCAGGCACCACCAGGGTATGCGGTGTGCCACCCAGAGCCTCCCCCAGCTCAGCCAGCCTCTCCGCCCTGCCGGCGGTAATCCTGCACTCCGGGGCGCCAACCTGCGCCACCACCACAGCGGTGGTTGAGGGACTGAACACCCCCATGCCCAGCCTGGACTCAAGCTCCAGCAGGTACTCAATCCCCTCGGCGGCGCTCATCTCCTCTCCCTCGGTGAGGTCAAGCAGCAGCATGGTGTGCAGCCCCCGCTCCAAGTTCTCCCTGAGCACATGGTAGGGAGTCTCCGGCATGTAGGCGCCGGAGGCTCTGGGGATGGTGGCACACCTGCCGAACTTGTAGTTGTGCAGCCCCGCTGCCGAGGGCACCGCCGAGTAAACCGAGGCGTTGTGCACCACCCTCACGGGTATGCCACGCTTCTCAGCCTCCAGCCGCAGGGCGGAGTGGGTGGTGGATATCAGCGGGTCTCCAGCCACGAGCAGCGCCACCCTTCTGTGCTCAGCCTCCTCAAGCAGCCTCTCCGCTCCCTCCTCCAGCTCCCGCCTGCTCAGCCGCCTTACCTCCTTACCCGCAAGCTCCTGGAGCCTGCTCAGGCTCAGCCCCGGCATGCGTGAGGTGTACAGCTCCACATAAACAGAGTCGCAGGCTTTAAGCTCCTGTAATCCCCTCAGACTCAGGTCAAGCTCGTCATACAGCCCCATACCAACAAGCACAAGCATTCTGCGTCACTCTCCGATAGATTTAATACCAGCCTCTCCAACTTAAAAGCTAATGATGCTTTCCGTGGTGGTGCCGGCGTACAACGAGGAGAGGTACATTGAGGCGTGCCTCAGGAGCATAAGAGCCCAGAGCATGGATGTGGAGCTGGTGGTGGTGGACAACGGCAGCGAGGATGCAACCCCCAGGATAGCGGAGGAGTACGCGGACAGGGTGGTTTACGAGCCCAGGCGGGGTGTCGCCTTTGCCAGAGATGCGGGGTGGAGGCACGCCAAGGGTGAGCTGGTCGCCTTCACAGACGCCGACACTGTTGTGCCCGAGACCTGGGCGGAGCTCATGAGCGGGGCGCTCAGCGCTGCGGATGCAGCCTACGGTCCCGTGTACCTCGCCGATGGAAGTGCTGTGGAAAAGCTCCTCGCCAGGTACGGCTTCACCGCCTTTCTGTGGGTGCACAGCATCCTGGGCATGCCCCACTTCTCAGGTCAGAACTTCGGGGTCAGGCGCAGCCTGCTGGAGCTTGCGGGGGGCTTCAACCTGAGCATTGAGGTGGGGGAGGACTTTGAGCTCTCACGCAGGCTGAGAAAGCTCGGGAGGGTGGTGTTTGTTCCGCAGATGCATGTGTACACATCCTCACGCCGTCTCAGGGCTGGCAGGCTGAGGTTTCTCATGCACAACGCCGCAAACTACATCTCAATTCTGCTCACCGGCAGCAGCAGGCTCAGAATGGAGGCGGTCAGGTGATGAAGCGCCTCTGCGTGGTTGCAGATACCTACCCGCCAAAGAAGGACGGTGTGGTTACCTTCCTCCGGCACGTGCTTCCGGAGCTGGGCAGGCACTACCACGTCACCCTCGTGGCGCCGCGCTTCTCCCGCAGCAGGAGCTTTGGGGGTGCGGAGGTTGTGCTGAGCTCGTGCATACCTGTGGAGCTGGCAAGCTACGCTCCGGCGATACCCAGCGCCAGGCTTGCCAGAGCCATACGCAGGTGCGATATGGTGCTGGTGAACGACTTAGCACCTCTGGGCTCTGCAGCAATAACCCTCGCCAGAGCCATGCACAAGCCCGTGGCGGTCTTCTGCCACCACGATGAGGCGACAATGCTTGAGAAAGCCTTCCGCCTTGACCAGCGCAGGCTGGTGCCGGAGCGGCGCATCAGGGGTTTTGTGAACTCGGTGGTGAAGCAGCACTACCGGCGTGCGGACCTGTTCTTTGTGGCGACCTCACGCTTCAGGCAGAAGCTTCTCAGCCTGGGCATACCGGAGTCAAGGGTGGTGTTTGCACCCTTTGGTGTTGACACCGCCAGGTTCAGGCGGGTCAAAAGCAGCGTCAGGGAGAGGCTCGGGATACCTGAGGATGCGCCGGTGGTGCTGTACCTGGGCAGGATGTCTCACGAGAAGAATGTGGAGACGCTGATAAGGGCTATCCCGCTGATCACCAGCAGGGTGCCGGAGACGCACTTCATCTTCGCAGGCGGGGGCGCTGCACTTGAGGAGTACAGGAGGCTGGCTGAGGGGCTTGCTCACGGCAGGGTGCACTTCACCGGCTGGGTTGAGTGGGAGCACACCCCCGAGTACTACTCCGCAGCCGATGTCTTCGTTCACCCCTCGCTGCACGAGTCCCAGAGCATGTCGGTCATGGAGGCTATGGCGTGCGGGTGTGCAGTGGTGGTGAGCAGGGACTCGGGAGGGGAGAGCTACCTGAAGCACGGGCACAACTGCGTGTTCCTCTGGAATCCCACCAGTCCCGCCGAGCTCTCGGAGAGGGTGGTTGAGCTTCTCTCGGAACCTGAGCTGAGGCACAGGCTCGGGGAGAACGCCAGGAAGAGCATGCAGCGCTACTCCTGGGATGCCCACATCTCGGCGCTGCTTGAGGGGCTCAGGAGGATTGAGGGCAGCGCCGGCAGGGTTCAGGCAGCTTCTTCTCAACCGCTACATCACCATAACCCTGCTGCTACTGCTGATAGCGGGCAGAGGTAAGATGGGGCTATGATAATCACCCTAACCACCGACTTCGGGTGGAGCGAGTACGTGGGCGCAATGAAGGGGGTTATACTCTCCATAGCTCCAGAGGCTCGCATCGTGGACATAACCCACAGCATCAGGAGCTACGACATAAGGCACGGTGCCTACGTGGTGGGGAGCGTGTGCAGGAGGTTTCCGGAGGGCAGCATCCACGTGGTGGTGGTTGACCCGGGGGTTGGAACGAGGCGCAGGGGTGTGGTGATTGAGGCTGGCGGGCACACCTACGTCGGACCCGACAACGGGCTCTTCACCTTCCTGAAGGACGTGCGCAGGGTGATTGAGCTCCAGGTGGAGGCAGCCTCACGCACCTTCCACGGGCGGGACGTGTTTGCCCCCGTTGCCGCAGCCATAGCTAAAGGCAGAAAGCCCGAGGAGTTCGGCAGGGTGGTTGAGCCTCAGCCCGTGAGGCTGGAGATTCAGGAGCCGCGCAGGCGGGGGCGCTGGATAGAGGGTGAGGTTCTGTGTGTGGATACCTTTGGCAATGTTATAACAAACATTCCAGAGGAGATGCTGGACGCCGAGTTTGGAGCCGAGCTTGAGGTAGAGCTGAGCCTGCGCAGGGTCAGGGTGCCCTTCCTGGAGAGCTACGGCTTTGCAGAGCCGGGCAGGCTCCTTGCGCTGATCGGCAGCGAGGGCTACCTGGAGCTGGCGGTCAACCAGGGCAACGCCGGCAGCATGCTCGGCGTGCGCGGCGGTGAGAGGCTGAGGCTATGCGTGGTCTCCTGATAGGCAGGTTCCAGCCCTTCCACCTGGGGCACATGTACGTCATAGAGAGGATAGCTGAGGAGGTGGACGAGATAGTCATAGCCATCGGCAGCGCCCAGAAGAGCCACACCCTGGAGAACCCCTTCACCGCCGGTGAGAGGCTGATGATGATATTCAAGAGCCTGCAGCAGAACCGCATAACCAAAACCTGGTACGTTATACCCGTGAACGACATAGACAACAACTCCCTGTGGGTGAGTCACATGAAGAGCCTCACGCCACCCTTCCACCGGGTTTACTCCGGCAACCCCTTGGTGAAGCGCCTGTTCAGGGAGGCTGGCAAGGATGTTGCCACCCCTCCGCTCTTCAACCGCAGGGAGTACTCCGGGAGCGAGATACGGCGCAGGATGCTTGCGGGCGAGCCCTGGGAGGAGCTGGTGCCGGAGGCTGTGGTTGAGGT
>JAADFH010000065.1 GCA_013152995.1 Methanobacteriota archaeon | reverse complement strand
CCACATCAGAAAAAGGAAAAACGAGGCTGAGCGCGCATGGGAGTTTCCATCACCATAGCGTCCGGTAAAGGCGGTGTTGGCAAGACAATGCTCACGAGCAATGTCGGGATTGCTCTTGCTCAGTTTGGCAGGGATGTTACAATACTTGATGCAGACATTGAGATGGCGAATCTTGAGCTTCATCTCGGCATGGAGGGCATGAACGTAACCCTTCATGACGTGCTCTCCGGGGAGAGGGACATCTCCGAGGCTGTTTATGAGGGTCCGGAAGGTGTCAAGGTTGTGCCCGCCGGCATAAGCCTTGACGGTCTCAGAAAGGCTGACCCTGAGAAGCTTGAGGCTGTGCTGACCAAGCTTCTCGGTGACACCGAGATTCTGCTCATAGATGCCCCAGCCGGTCTGGGCAGGTCTGTGGTGGCGGCACTTGCGGCTGGAGAGCAGCTGATGCTCGTGGCAAACCCGGAGATATCCTCCATGAGCGACGCCCTGAAGACGGAGATGGTGGCAAAGAAGCTGGGCTGCAACGTGCTCGGGGTGGTGCTCAACCGTGTGGGCTTTGACAGAAGCGACCTCACGGTGCACGAGGTGGAGGTGATACTTGAGGCTAAGGTTCTCGCCACGATTCCAGAGGACCCCGAGGTCAGGAGGAGCACCGCCTATGGCGTGCCCGTGGTGCTCTGGAAGCCTGACTCACCTGCGGCAGTTGCCATAAAGAAGCTCGCCGCAGACCTTATAGGCGAGGAGTATGTCCCGCCCGCACCGAAGAAGGGCAGCTTTATGAGGCGTCTCATACGGGGGCTCTTCGGAGGGGTATGATTGGCAGTAATACTGATTCTGTATGCTCTGCTGTTCCTCAGTGTCCTATTCAACGTTCTGCTGCTCTTCAGGATAAAGTACCTGAGGGACGACATAATAGAGATTCGCAGAAGCGTGGAGCTCTCTCAGGAGGAGCTTGAGCAGCTCAAGAGCAGGCTCATGCGCATAAAGGAGGAGATGAGCGGCTACTAGCTTCTTCTCAGAAACCGCACCAGCTTGTCCATCAGCGACTCCGGGGGCGGGCGGTAGCGTCTGCCGATCAGCTCTGCGGCAAGCCTCATGAGCTCCCTTGAGGGCTGTGCATTTGGGTAGCGCAGCACGAAGGGCTCCTCCTGGGCAAGCGCCTCCTTAACAGCCTCATCCTCCCTGAGCACAGCCACCACGTCCAGGTCAAGGGTGTTCTCAACCTCATGCACGCTGAGCTCCCGCTTCTTCCCCTCAACCATGTTCATCACTGCACCAATTGGCTTGGCGCCCATGCGCTCGGCTAAGAGCTTCATCTTCAGCGCATCCGAGACGCTTGACACCTGGGGCGTGGTGACTATGAGCACCTCCTGGCCCTCATCCATCACCATGGCTGCATCCCTGCCTGCGGGAGCATCTATGACAAAAAGCTCAATCTCCCTGGGAATCTCACGAAGCGAAGCCTTGAGCATCTCCATGTTCTCCTCGTTGAAGCCGTCCAGGGTTATGCCAGCGGGTATGATCTTAACCCCCTCGGGACCCTCGTACATAACATCCCTGAGCTCCAGCCTGCCCCTGAGCACGTCTATCAGCGCCACCGGCGGATTCTTCAGCCCCAGGATAATCTCCAGGTTCGCCATCACCACATCCGCATCCAGCACCGCCGTGCTCTTGCCGTACCAGGCAAAAGCCACCGCAAGGTTGGCGGCTATGGTTGTCTTGCCCACACCACCCTTTCCTGAAGCCACCACTATAACCCGGGTCATCCTCCCGCCCTCCTCAGCGCCTCAATCCCGGGAAGCTTCTCGCAGGCGAGGAAGAGCAGCATAGCCTTGCCTCCAGTGCTTATGAAGGAAATCTTCCTGCCCAGGTTGAGCTTTGCGGCTATTGAGGCGAGGTGTCCGCCACCTATCACCGTGAAGCCGCTGCACCTGCTCATCGCCTTCAGCAGCTCCTCACTCCCCAGGGCGAACTCTCTGAGCTCAAACATGCCAGCAGGACCGTTCGCCGCCACCACCGCCGCCTCCTCAATCATCGCCGAGTACTCGGCTATCGTCTCTATGCCAATGTCCATGATTCTGAGGTTGGGTATGCTCTCCACCCTCGCCTCCGCTCTCTCGCCGTTCCTGCTGAACGCCACATCCCTGGGCAGGTGCACCCTGTCCCCGTACCTGGCGAGCATTTCCCTTGCCTCATCCAGCAGGCTGAGCAGCCCCTTCTCCTCCAGCGCCCTGCGGTTCACCTCCCCTATCTCCACATCCCTCGCCAGCAGCAGCAGGTTAGCCACCATGCCGCTGGTGAGCACGTGGTCAGCTATACCCCTGCTGAGCAGCTTCTCCATCACCCTGAGCGAGTCCTTGACCTTCGCACCGCCGAAGCAGAACACCTTGGGCTTTGCGTTGCTCCTTATCACCCTGCCCAGGTTCTCCACTTCCTTCTCCATGAGCTTGCCCGCATAGCTCGGCAGCACCTCGGGGAACGCCACAACACTCGGCTGCTGCCTGTGAGCCACCGCAAAGGCGTCATTCACGTAGGCATCAACGTAGGAGGAGAGCTTCCTGACCAGGTTGGTCTTTGCCTGCAGGCATGGAGGCTTGCGCTTGACCTCCTCCGCCACCTCCTCGCTGCAGAAGCGCACGTTCTCCAGCAGCAGCACCTCCCCCCTCCTGAGCTTTCTTATCTCCTCCCTCGCCGCCCTGCCGAAAACGTCGTCCACGTAGTAAACCTCTCTGCCCATGAGCTCGCTGAAGCGCTTGGAATGCTCCTCCAAGGTTGTGAAGTCCTCAAGCCCCGGTCTGCTCTGATGGGCAAGCAGCACAAGCCTGCAGGACTCCAGCGCCTCAATGGTGGGCACATGACTCCTGATTCTGGTGTCGTCAAGTATCTCCCCGGTTTCGGGCTCAATGGGGGAGTTGATGTCTATACGCATGAGCACACGCTTTCCGTCAAGCTCGGCGTCTCTGAGCGTGGGAAGCTCCACCAGCTACCACCATTCTGGATTTAAAGCCGGCTTCTTATATACTTTTGCTCAGCTCCACCGCCAGCTTAGCTGCGGCAAGCATGTCCCTTTCAACTTCAATTCCTGCGGAGCGCAGGATTTTCCTGCCCTCCTCCTCGTTGGTGCCCATGAGCCTTACCACCACAGGCAGGCTCAGCTCACGCACCGCCTCCACTATGCCCCTTGCGATTTCATCGCACCTGGTTATGCCGCCCAGTATGTTCACCAGCAGCACCTTTACCTGCGGATTTGACACCACCCTGGCAACCGCACTCCTCATCGCCTCTGCACCAGCACCGCCGCCTATGTCCAGGAAGTTCGCCGGCTCGCCGCCGAGCCTCTTGAGCGTGTCCATGGTAGCCATCGCCAGACCTGCGCCGTTGACTATGCAGCCTATGCTTCCGCTGAGCTCCACGTAGCGCTGCCGCTCCTCCTGGTGCTCCATCCCCTGCCTGAACCAGGCGTCGTCGTCTATGGTGAGCTTGGCATCAGCCGCGAAGGCTCCCCCAGGCGTGAGCGCCAGCGGATTCACCTCCACCAGCAGCGCATCCCTGCTGCGGAACACCTCATACATGCGGTGCAGCACCTCTGCAACCTGCCTCAGCTCGCTCCCCCTGAGCCCCGCCTCAGCTCCCAACTCCCTCGCCATGTAGGGCTGAAGCCCGAGCAGCGGCTCCACATGCGTCCTGGCGATGAGGTGCTCGGGCACCTGCTCTATCTCAACCCCGCCCTCAGAGCTGAGCATAACCAGGGGCATGCCAGCCTCCCTGTCAACAGTAACGCAGGCGTACAGCTCCTTCTGAATCTCAAGCTTCTGCTCAACCAGCAGCCTCTCCACCCTGTAGCCCCTTATGCTCATCCCGAGCAGTGCCTCAGCAGCCTCAGCCGCCTCCTCTGGCGAGGCAGCAAACTTCACCCCGCCAGCCTTGCCCCTTCCCCCTGCGGGCACCTGAGCCTTGAGTACCACCTCGCCACCCAACTCTGCGGCAGCCTCCTTCGCTTCACCTGCACTCTCCACAACCCTCCCCTCGGGCACGGGTATGCCGTGCTCCCGCAGTATGCTCTTGCCCCTGTACTCGCAGAGCTCCACCTGAACACCTCTCAGCTTTTGCCTCCGAGCGCAGCCTCCACCCTGTCAACCACCTGGGCGAGTGCCTCCCAGGCTCTGCCGTGCTTCACTGGCACCCTGCC
>JAADFH010000064.1 GCA_013152995.1 Methanobacteriota archaeon | reverse complement strand
GGTGCCCACGCTTATCCTGAGGTACTCCCCCCTCAGCCCCGGCATGCCCGTGACGTTCCTGACTATTATTCCCCTCCTCAGAAGCTGCCCGTACACCTCTGCAGCGCTCCGCTCAACCAGCCTCACCAGCAGAAAGTTAGCATGCGAGGGGTACACCTCCAGCCCCTGCAGCCTTGCAAGCTCCTCTCGCAGCCGCTCCCTCTCCCTCACAATCCTCTTCGCAACCTCACGGAAGTGCTCAACCTCCTTAAGCGCTGCAATCGCAGCCGCCTCAGCCACCCTTGAGACGCAGAAGGGGTTGCGAATCCTCTCCAGCCTCTCCGCCGTCTCCGCATCTGCAACAGCATAGCCAACCCTCAGCCCCGCCAGCCCGAAGAACTTGGAGAAGCTGCGTATAACTATAAGGTTCTCAGCCTCCTCAAGCAGCTCCACCGCGCTCCTGCAGCAGAACTCCACGTAGGCTTCATCAACCACCACCACGCCCTCCGTAGCCTCCGCTATCCCCAGCACCTCCCCAGCCTCAAGCACCCCGCCGGTGGGGTTGTTGGGCGAGCACAGGAACACAACCCTTGCCCCGCCTGCACGCTCCGCTATTCTCTCGGGCTCAGGATAGACCCCAGCCTCAGGCTCAAGCATCTCAACACTCGCATCCCTCAGCATGGAATAGAAGGCGTACATGGTGTAGGTGGGCACCGGCACAAGCACCCTGTCAAGAGGCTCAATAAAAAGAGTGCAGATGTGGGAGATTAGCTCTCCCGCACCTGCTCCCACTGCTATGCAGCTCTGCTCGGTGCCAACGTACTCCGCAATGCCGCGCCTGAGCTCAGCATAGCCTGGATTGGGATACCTGCTCGCCTGCGCTGCCGCCGCCGCAATCGCCTCAACCACGCTCTCCGGCAGCGGATACGGGTTCTCATTTGAGTTCAGGTTGACTATTCCCTCAGCAGGTATCCCGTACCTGGCTGCAACATCCTCTGGAAACTCACCCGCTTCGTACCTGCCAAGCAGCTCAACGCTCGCACGGTAGCGCATCACTCAACCGCTTTCCTGAGCTCCTCAATCTCCTTCTCCAGCTCCTCAAGGCTCACAACCTTGGCTTCACGCTCCCCTGTTCCAGCAAGCGCCCAGAACAGCCTGGCAGACACCAGCATGAGCTTGCCTGCATAGCCTGGGGCGTAGGAGAGGAGCTGCGCAGCCAGGTCGCCGCACCTCTCCAGGGTAGCCTTGTCAAGCTCCTTAGCCTTCTCGGCAGCGATGCCCAGGACGCTTATTCCTGCACCAAGCACTCGCTCCCTTGCCGCATAAGCCTTTGCAGCCTCGCTCGTAACCCTATGAACTCCCATCTTCACCACCTCAGTAGTCCAGATACTTCATAATCTCCCAGGGGGTAACGTACAGGCAGTACTGGTTCCACTCCTCCGTCTTTATCTCCACGAACGCCTCGTATATGTGGTTGCCCAGTGCACGCTGCAGCACCTCATCCGTTGTCAGGTGGTCCAGCGCATCTCTCAGAGTCGTCGGAAGCTCGCCTATGCCGTACTTCTGCTTCTCCTCCGGGCTGAGCTCGTACATGTCAGCCCTGAGCGGCTCACCCGGCTCAATCTTCTTCTTTATGCCATCCAGCCCTGCGGCAAGCATGCAGGAGTAAGCCAGGTACGGGTTGCAGCTCGGGTCTGCGGCTCTGTACTCGCACCTTATAGCCTTGGGGCTCCTGAAGTAAACCGGCACCCTCACCAGAGCGCTCCTGTTCCTGGGGCTCCAGCTTATGTTTATGGGCGCCTCAAACCCTGGCACCAGGCGCTTGTAGCTGTTCACGGTGGGGCAGCATATAGCCGTGAGCGCCTTGGAGTGCTCAATCAGCCCGCCTATGTAGTACCTCGCCGTCTGGCTCAGCCCGAACTCATCATTCTCATCAAAGAAGGCATTCTCGCCCTTGAAGGGCTCACCCTTCCACAGGCTCATGTGGGTGTGCATGCCGCTTGCGTTGTCCAGGTAGAGGGGCTTCGGCATGAAGGTTGCAATCCATCCGTACTTCTTGGCAATGTTTCTGGCTGCAAACTTGTACACGTAGAAGGAATCGGCGCACTGCACCAGCTCCTTGGCTCTGAAGTCCAGCTCCACCTGCCCTGCAGTAGCCACCTCATGGTGGTGGTACTCTATCTCCACCCCCATCTCGGTGAGGTAGTGAGCAAGCTCGTTGCGGTAGTCGTTGGTGGTATCCTCGGGAGGTGCACGGAAGTACGCCTCCTTGGGGCGCAGAATCAGCCCACCCGTCCTTATCTCAGGCGACTCTGGCACAACCCTGGGCGGACCCCAGGAGTCACCCTCACCGCCTGCGGGGGAAACCCAGAGGTCGTACTGCAGCTTCGTGGGGTCAACCCTCTCAAACACAAAGAACTCTATCTCTGGACCAAATATCGCCCTGTAGCCCATCTTCTCTGCCTGCTCAAGCACTCGCTTGGCAACGTATCCCCTCGGGTCCACGTCAGAAACCTTGCCACCACCCTTCTCACCGAATGCCTCATAAACATCTCCAAAAATCACCGCAGACTTCTGGATGGGGTCCTCAATCCAGGGCACCGCTCTGGTGGTGCTCGCATCAGGCACCCACACCATGTCGCTCATGTCAATGCTCTTGAAGCCCCTGATAGATGAACCGTCAAACCCTATCCCCGTCTCAAAGGCGTCGCCCTCAATGAACTCCCTGGCGGGGATGGTAAAGCTCTGCAGAATTCCCCTGACATCGCTGAAGAAGCACAGCACGTTCTTAACCTTAGCCTCCTCAAGCCTCTTCTTCGCCTGCTCAATGTCACTCATGGCACATCACCATAATTCAGGAGAGCCACTCCCACCTTAAAAACCTGATTGAGAACGTTTATGAAAATTTATGAAAAATTCATAACACCAGTACAACCTTTATGACGTTGGCTTGTGGAGCCGGGGCTATGGAAGTTCTGAAGGAGGCTGTCAAGACCATAACCAAGCACGTTGAGGACATGGTTGAGGTACTTGACGAGCAGGAGGTTGAGGCGCTCCTGCGTGCGATTCTTGAGTCAGAGAAGGTGTTCATCTACGGCGCCGGCAGGTCAGGGCTGGTGGGCAAGGCGTTTGCGATGAGGCTGATGCACTTGGGGATAAACGTGTTCGTTGTAGGGGAGATAATAACCCCGGCGATAGAAAAGAACGACGTGCTGATAACCATCTCCGGCTCAGGAGAGACCACGAGCGCCGTGAACGCTGCAAGAATCGCAAAGAAGATAGGCGCAAAGGTTGCGGTTATAACCACCTATCCCCAGTCCTCCCTGGGCAAGCTTGCAGACATCACCGTGGTGGTGGAGGGCAGAACAAAGCTCAGGGGCGAGAAGGACTTCGTCATGAGGCAGATAAAGGGAGAGCACTACCCCCTCGCTCCGCTGGGCACGCTGTTTGAGGTTGCGGTGATGGTCTTCCTGGATGCGGTGATAGCCGAGCTCATGGTGAGGCTGGGCAAGACGGAGGAGGAGATGCTCACCAGACATGCATCAATAGAGTAGCCCCGGGCGGATTTGAACCGCCGTCGCGGGATCCAAAGTCCCGCATGATGGACCGCTACACCACGGGGCTATCTTTTGCAGCACTCCCCTCTGGGAATCTTCTTGCCGTGGGGGCAGGTCTCGGGGTGCCCCAGCTTTATGCACACCGCCTCCGCAACGCTGCTGCTTATGTGGTGCTCAAGGGCGCATGCGCTGCTGTGCACCTGGTGGTCAAGCTCCATCCCCAGCAGCTCGGTGAGCAGCAGCTCAGCCAGGCGGTGGCTCCTTATCGCCTCTCTCGCAAGCTCCTCACCCCTGGGGGTGAGCTGGATACCAACCCTGGGGTGGTATATAACCAGCCCCAGCTTCTCCATGCGCTTCAGCATCTCCACAGCGCTCGGGGGTGCAACCTCAAGCGCCCTCGCTATGTCGTTGATTCTGGCGTACTCTCTCTCCTCCTCCTTCAGGAACACCCACAGCGCCTCCAGGTACTCCTGCATGCTCTCGGTTAGCTCGCTGCTCATGCTCAAGCTATGAGCACAGCATAACCTCTGCAACCTGTAAACCCCCTGTGCCCTTCTCCAGCACAGGCGCATGCAACAATATTTTTTCAAATTAATGCTCGCCTGAGTAGCAGGTGGTCTTCTTGCTTACCGAGGAAGTTCTCAGAGAGGTCAGGGAGCTCAAGCAGGACTGCATAGTGCTTGCCCACAACT
>JAADFH010000063.1 GCA_013152995.1 Methanobacteriota archaeon | reverse complement strand
CTGCCTGCATCCCTGCGACGCTTCAGACCCTAAAATCGGTGCCTCCCGCAGGAGCTGGCGATGGCTTCTTCAGAAGCTCCTGAAGAGAAGCTCTTACAGGTTCCCAGGCAGACTGCAGGAATCTTCACAAAAAATTTTTATGCACCGGCAGAGATACATGCTACTGGTGAGGAGATTATGGAGGAGCGTATACTTGCTGCAGTTCTTACTGCGCTGCTGCTGATTCCAGCGGTGCATGCTGGAGAAGCTGATTTTTATGTTGTTGGTGTTTCCCCGCAGGTGCTTCCCGCAGGAAAGGTTAGCACCGTGAACCTGAGCATCGCCAACCTGGGCACCGACTATGCGCTGTACGTTTACACCGTGGTTGAGGTACCACCCGACTCGCCTGTGAAGGTGGTGGGCGCTGCGAAGAGGTACGTAATAAAGCGTGCCGACGAGGGCGAGCGCACCATGTACTTCGGGGCAATACTGCAGAACCAGAGGTTCAGCGTGAGCTACACCCTCAGCGTGGATGAGGATGCGGAGCCCGGAGCATACCAGCTCCCCCTGAAGATAAGCTGGATAAACAGGCTGGGTGAGCGGGTGGAGCAGCAGACCACCTTCGGCGTGCAGATTGCAGGCACCCCGGAGCTGGTTCTGCGCAGCGTAAACATCAGCCCGGAGAGGCTGTACCCCGACACCGAGTTCATGCTCACCCTTGCGGTTGAGAACACGGGCACCGAGGATGCCACCAACACCAGGGTGGAGCTTGAGCTTCCCGAGGATATCAGCGGGGAGAGGAGCAGCTACCTCGGCACGCTCAAGAGGGGTGAAGTTGCCACCGCCACCTTTGCCCTGCGCTCCGGAGGTGCGGGGGAAAGGAGCATAGGGATAAAGCTCAGCTCTGACGGCTGGCAGGATGAGGAGAAGATAAAGCTGTACGTTTCCGAGAAGAAGCCCCCGGAGCTTGAGATTGCGGGGCTTGACACCTCCCCTGCTGACCTTGTGCCCGGCAGGAGCTTCACGCTCTCGCTGCAGCTTGAGAACATAGGCGAGCAGGACGCCAGGGCGGTGAGGGTGGAGCTTGAGCTTCCTGGCTGGCTGAGCGGCGGCTCAACCTCCTACCTGGGCACGATAAAGGAAGACGACACCGCCACCGCGATATTTGACCTGGAGCTCGCTCAGGATGCTCCGCAGGGCGAGCAGAGCATACCCGTGCGGGTTTACTATCTGGACGAAACCGACAGGCAGAGAGAGGAGAGCATGCAGATTGCGCTCAGCATCGGCAGACCTGCCGAGGCTAAGCCACTCTTCCTCCTGCCTGTGGCAGTGGTGCTGCTGGTGCTGATTCTGCTGTGGCGCAGACGGAGGGGAGCAGAGGTTTAGGGGGTTGCAATGGCAATTTCGCTCAGGGAAGTGGTGAAGAGGTACCGCACGGGCAAGGTAGTGGTTGAGGCGCTCAGAGGGGTAAGCCTTGAGATTCCCAGAGGGGAGTACGTGTCCATAATGGGTCCCTCGGGCAGTGGCAAGAGCACGCTGATGAACATCATGGGAGCGCTTGACAAGCCAAGCTCGGGCAGCGTTCGCATAGACGGAATTGAGCTCACCCGCCTGAGCGACTCAGAGCTCGCCGAGGTGCGCAGGAGGAAGGTGGGGTTTGTGTTCCAGCAGTTCAACCTCATAAGCAAGCTCAGCGCGCTGGAGAACGTTGCCCTTCCCATGTGGTTCGCCGGGGTGAGCAGGAGCAGGAGGCTGCGCAGGGCTAAGGAGCTGCTTGAGCTCGTGGGACTTGAGCGCAGGATGCACCACAAGCCCAGCGAGCTCAGCGGTGGCGAGCAGCAGCGCGTTGCCATAGCGAGGGCTCTTGCAAACAAGCCGGAGATTATACTGGCGGACGAGCCCACTGGCAACCTGGACACAGCCTCGGGCATGGAGGTGATAAAGCTGCTGGAGGAGCTGAACGCTCAGGGAAAGACGCTGGTGGTGGTGACCCACGACACCGACTTCGGCAGGCGTGCCAGAATGCGGGTGAAGATGAGGGACGGGCAGGTGCTGGAGGTGGAGAGGTAGTGCTTGACTACCTGCGCTACTCCATGCGCACGCTCATGCACCACAAGCTCAGGAGCTTCCTCACCCTTCTGGGTGTGATAATAGGGATAATGGCGATAGTTTCCATGGTTTCAGTGGGCTCTGGAATGGAGGAGAGCCTCAGGAAGCAGCTTGAGGTACTCGGAAGCGACAAGATTGTTGTCTCCCCCAGGATAGCCTACGGCACCACCTCGGTAATCCTCACAGACGACGACGCAAGAGCGCTGGAGAGCATCCCGGGCGTAGCCTTCGTATCCCCCATCTACACCGTCTCCTCGGATGTGGAGTTCAGCGGCGAGACCAAGGTTATGCAGGTGATGGGCGTTGATCCCGAGAAGGCGGAGGAAACCTTCGGCAGGGGTGCGGGAAGCTACAAGCTGCTCTCTGGCAGGTGGCTGCAGAAGGGTGACAGGTACAAGCTTGTGCTGGGCTACAGCGTAGCCAGGGACACCTTCACCAGAGACCTGTGGGTGGGGAGCAGGGTGAATCTGCACGGAAAGGAGTTTGAGGTTGTGGGTGTGTTTGCCAAGGCAGGAGACAGGAGCAGGGACTACTCCATCTACACCAGCATTGACGTTCTCAGAGAGCTCTTCAACGCAGGCAACAGGGTGACCTTCATAGTTATAAGGGTGGAGAAGGGAGCAGATATTGACAAGGTGAGGATGCAGGTTGAGGACAAGCTGAAGCGCAGGAAGGGCACAGACAAGGGGTACTACGTGGTTACGCAGAAGGAGATTATGGAGGAGGTGGGTGAAGCCTACAACGTGGTTAAGGTGGTTTTTGGAGGACTTGCAAGCGTATCGCTGATTGTGGGTGCGATAGGCATAGCGAATACGATGATAATGAATGTAACTGAGCGCAGGCGGGAGATTGGTGTGCTTCTTGCCTCTGGTGCAAGCAGAGCGCAGGTGATGCGCATCTTCCTCATGGACGCAGCGCTGCTCGGCGTTGCAGGGGGTGCAGCGGGGCTGGCGCTCGGCTACGGGGTTTCGCTTCTGATAAACGTGGCTGCGGAGCGCTACTTAGGTGAGGGTGTGCTTGTCACCAGCGTTACCCCTGAGCTTGCGGTCTTCAGCCTGCTTTTTGCGCTTCTCGTTGGAGTGGTTTCGGGCATGTACCCGGCATACAGGGCGAGCAGGCTTGAGCCCGTGGAGGCGCTGAGGGCATGAACGAGGAGCTGAAGTATGCGGTTGCAAACATGGCGGGTGCGAAGCTCAGGACGCTGCTCACTGTGCTGGGCATAGTGATAGGGGTGGCGATAATTGTGGCAATTCTCGCCCTGGGTGCGGGCATGCGCTACAGCATCAACCAGCACCTTGAGGCTCTTGGAAGCGACAAGATCGTGGTTTCGCCAGCGCAGGCTATGAGCGGCAGACCCATGGAGGTGAGCCCCTTCACAACCTCTGACATGAAGGCTATCTCAGGCATACCAGGGGTTAAGGACGTGCTGCCCATGTTCTACCGCCCCGCGGTGGCGGAGTACCGCGGCGAGAGCGCAGAGGTGTACGTAATGGGCGTTGAGCCACGGGGGATAAACTACTTCCGGCAGTTCTACAGGATACGCGAGGGCAGAATCTTCAGGCAGGATGAGACCAAGAGTGCGGTGATAGGCTACAGGATAGCGGAGAAGGTTTTTGACAAGAAGCCAGTGGTGGGGGATGTGATAAAGGTCAACGGGCGCAGCTTCAGGATAGTGGGTGTGCTGGAGGAGATAGGCAGCCCCGAGGACGACACCACCGTCTACATACCCCTTGAGCCGGCGCAGCGGATGTACGGGGTGAAGGATGAGGTGATGATGATATGGGTGGTGGTGGACAACCCGGAGAAGGTGGAGCAGGTGGCTGAGAGGATTGAGAAGGTGCTTGAGAGGCGCAGGGGTGGCAAGGACTTTGAGGTTTTCACACCCAAGGACATAGCCGAGCAGGTTGACAAGATGCTGGACATCGTGAGCTTCGTGCTCGCAGGCATAGCGAGCATCTCCATGGTGGTGGGCGGGGTGATAATAATGAACACGCTGCTCACCTCGGTGATGGAGCGCACCCGTGAGATAGGTGTGATGAAGGCTGTGGGGGCAGCAACATGCAGGTGCTGCGCATCTTTCTGATAGAGGCGGCACTCATAGGCACGGTGGGCGGCGCCATAGGCATAACCCTGGGGGCGCTCTTGGCTAAGCTGATTGAGCTTGCGGGCAGAGCCTACATGGGCTCCGGGTTTGTGACGCTGATAACCCCCAAGCTGCTGCTCTTCAGCCTGCTTTTTGCGCTGCTCGTCGGCGTAATCTCGGGCATGTACCCAGCATACAGGGCGAGCAGGCTTGAGCCCGTGGAGGCGCTCAGGTACGAGTAGTCAGTGCTCTATGTAGGTTATGCCCGGCACCCTGGCAAGCACCATGCCCTCAAGCGTCACGGGCTTCAGCTGGTTCGCAAGCTTCACCGCCTGCTCAAGGCGGTACTCGCTTTCGGCGTAAATCTCCATGAGCACGTCCCCCCTGCGAACCTTCTCGCCCTTGCTGATGTGGAGCACTATTCCAGCCC
>JAADFH010000062.1 GCA_013152995.1 Methanobacteriota archaeon | reverse complement strand
TAGCGCCTGTCCTCTACCTGCACCACCACCTCACGCCTGAACTTTCTGACAACCTCAATCCAGGCGGCTGAGGGGGTGCGCCTCTGCAGCTCAGCCCGCAGCGCAGAGACACTCTCCTGCACGGCTTTCTCCAGCATGCCGGCTTTGAGGGAGTCTCCCAGCACGAGCACCAGGCTCCCGCCCCGCCTGTCGCTGTACTCGGGAGGAATCAGCAGGTACCCGGCGATTCTCCCGCTCCTCAGCTCCTCCTCCGGCGGCGCGGGGTAGAAGCGCAGCCTCAGCTCCTGCCTTGAGCTCAGCTCGCTGAGCAGCAGCTCAGCCTCCCCGCTCATGTCCACCACACCCAGGGGTATGAAGCCTCTTAGCGACGGCACGGGTACAGAAGCCCCTCCCTCGGCGAGAAGGTTGCTGAAGGCTGGAAGCAGCGCAAGCAGCAGCAGCGTCTGCACCGCAAAAGCCAGGAGGTAGCGCCTGCTGCTCAGGAGCTCTGTCAGCTCCCTCTTAGCCACCGCGCTGAGCAACATCACCACCCGTGTGCCACACAAACACATCCTCCAGCGTTGGAGAATCAAAGCCCCGCTCCTCCAGCCCCGCCTTCAGCTCCTCGGGCGTTCCCACCGCCACCAGCCTCCCCCTGTGCAGTATGCCAACACGGTGGCACAGCTCCTCCGCCTCCTGCAGGTAGTGGGTGCAGAGCAGCACCGTTCTGCTGGAGCTCATCTCCGCTATCAGCCTCCTGAGCTGTCTGGCGCTGAGCGGGTCAAGCCCGGAGGTGGGCTCGTCCAGCACCAGCACCTCCGGCTCGTGCAGCAGCGCTCTGGCAATGCTCAGCCTCTGGCGCATGCCCTTGGAGAAGGTGGCTATCTTTGAGTCAGCCCTCTCAGCCAGCCCCACCAGCTCAAGCATGCGCTCCACCCTCTCCTCAGCCTCCTCCACCCCGTACAGCTCTGCAAAGAACTCCAGCAGCTGCCTGGCGCTCATGCGCTCGTACATGCTGGGCTCCTCCGGCAGGTAGCCTATCCTCCTCCTCACCTCCTTGGTGTGGGTGCTCACCTCCAGCCCGCCAACCATCACCCTGCCGGAGGTGGGTGCAAGCACGCCGCACAGCAGCCTGAGTGCTGTGGTCTTGCCGGCGCCATTCTCCCCCAGCAGCCCGAAGACCTCGCCTGCTGCCACGCTGAAGTCAAGCTCGTGCAGCGCTGTTACTCCCCCGAACTTCTTGGTCACCCTTTCAAAGACTATCATCCTCAGCAACTTCTCCGCAGGCTAACGTGTTACCGGGGAGCTATCAACCTGCCTGGGCGTGTGGCTCATGGTGCTGCTTCATGAAGCTCGCCTGTGCTCCTTCAGGAGTTCCGCAGCGAAGCCTCGGCAGCTATGGCTATGCTGAGGAATCGCATTAAGGACACTATAAGTTTTAACAGGTTAGGCTGTTGGGGTTGCAGGGGTGCTCGCCTATGCCGCTCAGGGAGATAAATCGCATAGACAGCGGAGATGAGATGTACATCAACTACACCATGAAGACGCAGTACGACCTCCGCCCGGGAGACGTGCTCAGGATGAAGCTCCTGAGGCACTTTGATGACAGGAAGAGGCTCATACAGGAGATAAACCAGGAGGTTGAGGTGAAGCTGGAGAACCCCAGGTGGATAAACTTCCCCAGGGACCTGCCCGAGGTGCACGAGAAGTACGGCATCAGGTTTGAGCACTACCTGGAGGTGGTTTACACGCACCTGATAAGGGAGGGCAGGGAGATTGAGGTGTTCCCAGGGGAGACGAAGGAGTTTCTGGACTTTGACCCGGATAAAAAGGAGGAGTTCTGATGAGCAGGATATACTACGAGGAGGATGTGGAGCTCTCTGTGCTTGAGGGCGAGACGGTTGCGGTGATAGGCTACGGGAGCCAGGGCTCTGCCCAGGCACAGAACTTCAGGGATTCTGGAGTGGAGGTGGTGCTCGGTCTGAGGGAGAACGGTGAGAGCTGGAAGCGTGCGAGCAGGGATGGCTTTGAGGTTCTCCCCATAGATGAGGCTGCCAGGAAGGGGAGCATCGTGCACATGCTCATCCCGGATGAGGTTCAGCCGGGGATCTATGAGAGGTACGTGAGGCAGAACCTTGAGGAGGGTAACGCCCTGAGCTTCTCCCATGGCTTCAACATACGCTTCGGGCAGATTGTCCCGCCTGAGAATGTGGATGTTATAATGATGGCTCCCAAGGGTCCGGGGGCTATGGTGAGGGAGGAGTACCTCAGGGGCTCTGGAGTGCCGGCACTGGTGGCGGTGGAGCAGGACTTTACGGGAAGGGCGAAGCAGCGCGCGCTTGCGCTTGCGAAGGCGAACGGCTCTGCAAGGGTGGGTGTGCTTGAGACAACCTTCGCCGAGGAGACGGAGACTGACCTTTTCGGGGAGCAGGTTGACCTCTGCGGCGGAAGCGCCGAGCTGATAAAGGCGGCTTTTGAGACCCTGGTGGAGGCTGGCTACTCCCCGGAGGTGGCTTACTTTGAGTGCCTGCACGAGCTGAAGCTCATAGTTGACCTGTACTACCGCGAGGGAATTGAGGGGATGTGGCGCAGGGTTTCAAATACCGCGGAGTACGGGGGCAGGACCAGGGGCAGGAGGATTATAAACCAGCAGGTGCGGGAGGAGATGAGGCGCATACTTGAGGAGATACGCAGCGGTGAGTTTGCCAGGGAGTGGGTGCTGGAGAACAGGGCTGGAATGCCGGTGCTCAAGAGTCTGCGTGAGGAGGACAGCAGGCACCAGATTGAGGAGGTTGGCAAGAGACTGAGGAAGATGATGAAGCTGAAATGAGGGTTCGTGAGGGTCTTACGGAGCTGGAAGTGCCTGAGGGAGGGGTGTTTTTTAATCCGCGCATGAAGCTCAACAGGGATGTAACCTGCGCTGTGGTGAGGGCTCTCGGCAGGCTGGACTTTCTTGACCTGCTGGCTGCCAGCGGTGCAAAGGGGATAAGGGTGGCAAGGGAGTGCGGCTCAAGGGTTCACCTGAATGATGTAAATCCGAGGGCGGTGGAGGTGATAAGGCGCAATGCGGAGCTGAACGGGGTGGAGGTGAGCGTTTCCTGCTGTGAAGCCAACCTGCTGCTCACCAGCGTGCGGGGCTGCTTCAACTTCATAGATGTTGACCCCTTCGGCGCACCTGTGAGGTTCACCGCAAATGCGGTGGCTGCGCTTCCCTCCAGGGGGTACCTGGGGGTTACAGCCACAGACACCGCAGCCCTGTGCGGAGTCTATCCCAAGGCGTGCCTGAGGAAGTATGGTGCTGTCTCATTCAGGGGGGAGCTGTGCAAGGAGGCGGGGCTGCGGATTCTCCTGGGCTTCCTGGCGCTGGAGTGTGCAAGGTATGGCAGGGGCATGCGGGTGCTTCTGTCGCATGCCACAGACCACTACTTCAGGGCTCTGGTTGAGGTGCGCTCCGGCAGGAGGAGGGCTGACGATAGCCTTGAGCAGCTCGGGATGCTGGTGTTCTGCCCTGCATGCGGCTACAGAGGGGCAGGGGAGCGTGCAAACGAGCGCTGCAGGTGCGGTGGCGAGCTTCAGGTGGCTGGGAGGCTGTGGCTCGGCAGAATTGCAGAGCCGGAGCTGGTGCGCAGGGCTCTCGCTGAGGCTGAGTACCTGGAGGACCGCAGGGTGGCAAGGCTCCTCGCCACGCTCGCCGAGGAGGCTGAGGTGGAGGTGCCCTACTTCTATGACCTGCACCACATCGGCAGGCGCAGGGGCACGGGGAGCCTGAGGAAGGTTGAGAGGGTGGTGGAGGGGCTGCGGGAGATGGGGTACAGGGCGAGCAGAACCCATGTTTCACCCACCGGCGTTAGAACGGATGCAGGCTATGAGGTGGTGGAGGAGCTTGCAGCTGGCTAACCTTCTTCTTCGTCGGAGCAGAACTCGCACTCACCCGCTGCAGGGTCACCGCAGTCTAAGCAGAACTTCCTGCCGCATGCCCCGCAGGTGAAGGTCTCTGCCTCCTCACCGCATATCTCGCACTCCTGCATGCAGTTAAGGTGCACCCACGGGTATAAAAATCTGCCTGTGGTGCAGGGAGCTGGCGATAGCGCTCACCCGCCCTACGCCTGTTCCGCAGGGCTACTTCTTCAGTCTTCTTCTGGCGAGCAGGTAGGTGCCAGTGCTCACCAGCACCGGCAGTGCCCGGGAACTCGGCTGCAGTTGTGGGTGCCTGGTAGGTGAAGACCACTATTGCGCTTGCATTGTTCCCTGTCTCGTCGGTGGCTGTAACACTTAGCGTATGGTTGCCCTCGCTTATGTTGTCAATGCTGCCAATCCACAGTCCGGTGGTGGCGTCGTAGGTGAGTGTCACAGGATTGTCGTTCAGGTCTGCGCTTACGCTGATCTTGTCTGGAGGTGTATTTTCGTCAATTACGTTAATTTCAACAGGTATTGGCAGTGAGGTGTATATCTGCTCTTTAACTGGGCTGTATATTTTAA
>JAADFH010000061.1 GCA_013152995.1 Methanobacteriota archaeon | reverse complement strand
CTGGCAAGCATCCACAGCACCACCTCAGCGGAGTACTGCCCCCTCAGCGGATTGTAGCCGGGGCACACCTCCATCCTCTCAGCCAGCACGCACCTCCATCCCAGCCTGCTCTCCAGCTCGCCGCACAGCCAGTCAAGCACTCTCTCCCGCACGCTCCCGATGCCCACCAGCCTCAGCAACCCCCCTTCCTCCTCAGATAGTACTCCACCGCCCCCACGGCATTCACCACCTGCGGCTCCTCGGGCACCAGCACCTCCGCACCGAGAACCTCCTCCAGAGCCTCCACCACGCCCCTGTTCTTCGCGGCACCCCCTATCGCAGCCACCCTTTCAGCGCCCTCAGGCACCATCTGGGCAATCCTCCTCGCAAACGCGAGATGCACCCCTCTTACTACCTCCTCCACGGAGTAGCCCTCAACTAAGCGTGAGACCACCTCACTCTGCGCAAACACGCTGCAGGTGGAGTTTATCTCAGGCGCACGGGATGCACGCCTGTGCAGCTCCCCCAGCTCCTCCACCTCCACACCGAACTCAATAAGCTCCAGGAACGCACCAGTGCCAGCGCTGCACTTGTCATTCATCCTGAACCCGTTCCCGCGCACATCAATAACCTTCGTATCCTGCCCGCCTATATCAACAATAACCTCAACCTCCTCGCCCAGCAGTCTGCGCGCGCCGTGCACGGCGGTGGTTATCTCCGTGACCCTCAGCTCCGCCGGCACATGCTTCCTGAAGTACCCCGTCGCAGCCTCTGCTCTCCGCCTGCCTCGCAGCAGACTGCGCCACTCCGCAGAGCCCACCACCTCAAAGCTGTACTCCCCATCCTCAAGGTACGCCGCCTTTGCGGTTCTGCTGCCCACATCTATGCCAACTATCATGCCCAGCCCTCGCTGAGCCGCTCCGCAAACGCCTCCAGGCGCAGGCGCACCTGCTCCGGCGTTCTGCCCGGCAGGTCCGCCTCAACGCTCAGGTAGGGTATCCCCAGCTCCTCGCAGAGCCCGCGCAGCAGCGGGTCCTCCAGCCTGTGATGGCAGGCGTACTGGTGGAAGTGCACCGCCGCCTCCACCCTGTGCCTCCTGAGCTGCTTCCTCAGGAACTCCAGCCTGCGCCTTATGTGCAGGGCGAAGGTGTAGCCGGCGTAGCTGCGCGCCACCTCCGCCATGCTCCTGCCGGTGTGGCGGATGAACTCGTAGGGCATCTCATCAAACACCACCTGCATGCCCATCTCCTGCAGGAGGGCATGGAAGTCGCTGTAAATCGGCGGCACCCCGAGCAGCGCTATGCGGTGCTCCCAGCTCACCTCAGCCTCCTCCAGCGCAGCAAGCGCCTCCCGGTACCTCTCCGGGCTTCCCATGAGGTCGCTTGCAGAGACCTCAATCCTGAAACCCTGCTCGGAGCCAACCTCACCGCGAGCACGCATGCGGTGCACCTGCATCGCCATCGCCTTGAGCTCCGCCACCTCGTCCATCACCCCCTCCTCTGGCTCACCCAGAAACTCCGCAAGCGCCTCAACCTGCTCCCTCATGAACCTCCGGTCGCCGCTGAAGGGGTAGATGAAGTGGTGAGCACGCACGCCCGCAAGCTCTATGCGCTGGGCATCAACCAGCGAGGTGTAGCAGTCCCCGCCGGCAACCACCACCAGCCCATCAATCTCCACTTCCCGCCTGAGCACAAGCTCACGCCACACCGCACTCCAGGCGCACAGCTTGTCCCCCGGCACCAGCCTGCTCTCTGGCACCAGGTTGTTCAGGTCAAGCGCACTGCAGCCGCAGGCGTACACAACCTCCGGCGGCACCAGGGCGGTTATCCCGATTCTCTCCATCCGCCTCACGCTCACGCCAGCAGCACCGCTATGCCACCTCTCACCCACGCTCTCTGCTCGCAACTCCAGCGCCTCCGGGTGCTCAGCCACCGTCACCCCGTCCTGCGGCTGCACTCACCCCTGCCGCTTCTGTTAGCCACTATGCTAACACCTCCAACAATTTCCGCCAGGTATATATGGGGCAGAGGAGTTAGAGGCTGGTATGCGCACAGCGGTGGTTATAGTGGGACACGGCTCAAGGGTCAGGGAGACGGTGGGCATCTACGAAACCATAGCACGCATCGCCAGGGAGAGGTCGGGATATGAGGTGCGTGTGGGTTACATGAAGCACCACAGCCCCAACCTGGTGGAGGCGGTTGAAAGCCTGATAGCCGAGGGGTACAGGCGAATCGTGGTCGTGCCGCTCTTCATAGTGCCAGGGCTGCACGTCAGAGATGACATCCCGATTCTGCTGGGCAAGAAGGATGGGCACGTGCCGGAGTTCGGATACTCAAAGGTCAGAGCGCCTGAGGGTGTGGAAATCCTGTATGCGGAGGCGATAGGTGCAGACCCACGCCTCGCAGAGGTGGTTATTGACAGGGTGAGGGACGCGCTGCCTGAAGAATAAACATGCAACGAAAATTATAAGTGTATCTCCGGATAAACTGGTAGTTGGTATCATGAAAATAAGAGAGGTTAAGTTATCTGAGCTGTTAGGACGTCCATTAAATGATGTGGAGAAAAAGTATGCTCCTGAAGTGGTATACGTCTCAGGATGCATTAAAATTCCGCTTCCGGGACCCAGAGTTGCAATTGTGGGTACCAGAAATCCATCCAGTGAAGGACTAAGCATCGCCACCGCTATAGCCCGTAAATTAACAGAACGCGGAGTTATAGTTGTGAGTGGCTTGGCGAGAGGCATAGACACCGTCGCACACAAAACTGCCATAGAGTCTGGAGGAAAAACAATCGCAGTGCTTGGTACACCCCTAAACAAATTCTATCCAGCTGAAAACCGCACACTACAGGAGCTGATAATGAGGGAGCACCTGGCAGTAAGTCAGTATCCAATCGGTCACGTAACAAAGCCAAAAGATTTTGTTTTCAGGAACAGAACAATGGCTCTCATCTCTGACGCAAGCATAATAGTGGAGGCGGGAAAAACTAGCGGGGTCGTTTCACAGGGGTGGGAGACTCTGAGGCTCGGTCGTCCGTTATTCCTCTGGAAACAGCTACTGAATAAAAGCCTTGACTGGCCAGAAAAAATGATTAAATATGGAGCAGTAAAGCTGAACAGCCTTGAAGAGCTGGACTACGTGATTGACAGCCTCTTCCCACCAGTAGATGGAGTAATTTCAATTAGTGAGGTAGAGGTGCCTTGAATGAACCACCATTAACATTGCTATATTATCGTTCTCTTCTTGCTTATTGCCCATCAAGTACCACTCAAAGAGGTATTGACGCCAAAAAAGTTATGAAAGCAGTAAAAAATGACTTACCAGTTAGTATATCAGGTCTTGGTGAATTGCTTGCATCAGAAATGATAGCAATGTTCTTGAAAAAATACAGAATATTTTTGGATTTGTTTGGAGAAAATTGCATATTAGTACCTGTACCGAGATCATCTCCAATACGAAAAGGTGCTCTCTGGCCTTCATTTCGGATAGCGCGGGCAATGGAGAAGCACGGACTTGGAAAGGTTAGAGTTTTAATTGACAGAATAATACCTGTACCCAAATCTTCTTTATCTCCACCAAGTCAGAGACCAACTCCCACAAATCATTACAGATCTATGTCATTCACCTCAAAATTGGACATACCATCAAAAACTAAGATAATACTGATTGATGACATAATAACCAGAGGACATACATTTATGGGTGCCATGTGGCACATAAAAACAGCACTTCCAGAAGCTGAAATAAGCGCATTTGCAGCAATGCGTACAATCAGCAATGAAATAGAATTCAAAGGATTGATTGACCCTGTAGGGGGTGAGATTATCTACAGGCAGGACCATGATGACTGTTTAAGAAGACCGTGAAAATTAATCTCCCGATACTTCAAACGTTACTCCCCGCACAGATTATGTGGAGCGCCTGCTGATTGCACTTCTGCTGCTCGCCGTTGCTGCGGGCTGTACAGCTACGCATGAGCGCCTGCAGGGCTTGGGGGAGCACCTGAGCAGCCCTGAGAGCTCGCTCCAGAGTGTATGGACCAAAAGCGCTGCAGAGCCCTACATCAGCAAGATAGAGCCGGAGAATCTGGAGCTGAGAAGGCTTGCAGCCAGCGTTACCTCCGACTGCCCCTCCGGAGACGTGGAGTGTCAGATTACAGAGATATACCGCTACGTGGTTGAGAACTACAGCTACTACAGCGACCCCAGAAGCAGGGAGTTCATACAGACGCCCTCCGAAACCATATACGTGCGTGGCGGGGATTGCGAGGACCTTACAATCCTGCTGATATCCCTGCTTGAGAACATAGGCATAAAGACGTACTTTGTCATGACAGAGGACCACGCCTACGCACTGGCATGCGGAGTAAGCCCCGAGAAGCTCTGGAAGTACGTCAGGGAGGCGATGATACTGCAGGCGTCAAGAGACCTTGCAAAGAGCGGTGAGATGGAGGTGGAGGTAAGGAATGGCGAGCTGTTTGCGGTTAGCGCAGAGGAGCAGAGCATCGCCCTGAAGCATGGTGAGCTCTACTACTACGGGGGCAATGGCACGCCCCTTGAGCCCCCGGTGCGTTACATGAACATAGAGTACGAGGTCAGCTCAACCAAACCCGTGGACATCTACGTGGTGCCCTCGGAGCGCGACTTCAGAGCCCTCTCGGAGAGGAGGGCGTACAGGTACTACCCGGAGTGCACGAGGAGAAGCGTGCTCAGGGTGAGCGGGAAGTGCAGCGGTCTCAGGCAGTACGGCGGAGTGGTTATAGTCAACACTGGCGCAGGAGATGCGGTGGTGAGCATGCGCCTCAGGTTCTACTTCAGCTATGACACCCAGGCGCTACTCAGGGA
>JAADFH010000060.1:7759-9029 GCA_013152995.1 Methanobacteriota archaeon | reverse complement strand
TACCGAAGAGCAGTATCGTGGCAATGGCATAGAACAGGTCCCTGGGTCTCGCCCTGACCACCGGCGACATGGCTATTATCGCCGAAACCCCGCATATACCCACGCCTGCCCCCATTATTCCAGCCAGCGAGTCCGGCACGCCGAAGCGCTTGCCCAGCACCATGACCAGCAGCGCCGTGCCGAACACGAAGGCTATCACCATGAGGAACGCAGGTCCAGTTGCTTTGACCACGTCCCCCCACATGTAGTGGGCGCCGAGCAGGATTATACCGGGCTTTATTATCGGTCTGGCGATGTTCACCCCGTCCCTCAACACCTCCGGAATGCCCACGGTGTTGCGTATCACCATTCCTCCAAGCAGCAGAATTATGACATAGCTTGCGAAGCCGCTCTGCTTTAGAACCTTCCAGAAACACCGCTCTCCTTTGCAAGGCTTGATACCAGCGATTCAATGTTCATCGCCACCACTGCAAAGGCTATGCAGGCGAGAAGCCCTGGAATCCAGCCTCTGAATTCCCGAGCGGTGGGAAATAGTCTCTCATACTGAGCCATAGCCCCACCTCCTGACGATAGTGTGCGCTCTTACATCTTGCAGGTGTTCCATACAATACACCCCCCTTGCTTTGTAATTAATAAACTACATCCACCCCATATATATATGATTCGGTAAGTTTATATTAATTGGATTCAAAACTCTCACAACTGGAGGCTGCAGAATGCTTGAGCAGAAGGTAACCCTTGAGCCTGAGGAGATGCCGAAGAAATGGTACAACATTCTGGCTGACCTTCCCGAGCCTCTGCCCCCACCCCTTGACCCCGAGACGCAGGAGCCCGTAAAGCCCGAGAAGCTTGAGGTGATCTTCCCCAAGGAGCTGATAAGGCAGGAGATGGCGCAGGAGAGGTATGTGCGCATTCCCGAGGAGGTGAGGGATGCGTACCTGCAGATAGGCAGACCCACCCCACTGTACAGGGCGAGGAGGCTGGAGCGCTACCTTGGCACTCCCGCAAGGATATACTACAAGCGTGAGGATGTGAGCTTTGCTGGCTCCCACAAGCCAAACACTGCTATTGCGCAGGCTTACTACAACCTGCGGGAGGGTGTTGAGAGGCTTGCCACAGAGACCGGAGCGGGGCAGTGGGGCACAGCCCTGAGCCTTGCGGGTGCGCTCTTCGGCATAGATGTTACTGTATTCATGGTGGCGGTGAGCTACCACCAGAAGCCGTACCGCAGGATTATGATGGAGCTGTACGGTGCGCAGGTGGTGCCCTC
>JAADFH010000060.1:0-7752 GCA_013152995.1 Methanobacteriota archaeon | reverse complement strand
CTCACAGACTACGGGCGCAGGCTCAGGGCAGAGAATCCGGAGCATCCCGGCAGCCTGGGCATAGCGATAAGCGAGGCTATAGAGATGGCGGTGAAGAATGAGAACACCAAGTACTCGCTGGGCTCTGTGCTTAACCACGTGCTGCTCCACCAGACCATAATAGGGCAGGAGCTGCTGCTGCAGCTTGAGAAGCTGGACGTTACGCCTGATGTGATGATAGGCTGCGTGGGCGGCGGGAGCAACTTTGCAGGCTTTGCGTATCCGATGCTGGGCAGGAAGCTCAGGGGAGAGCAGGACGAGGTCAGGTTCATAGGTGTTGAGCCCACCGCCTGCCCCACGCTGACGAAGGGGGAGTACAGGTACGACTACGGAGACACCGCAGGGATGACGCCCCTGCTGAAGATGTACACCCTCGGTCACGACTTCGTGCCCTCGCCGATTCATGCCGGTGGGCTGCGCTACCACGGCGATGCGCCCTCGCTGTGCCTGCTATACGATAAGGGCTACATAGAGGCTGTGGCTTACGAGCAGACCAGCACCTTTGAGGCTGGCAGGATATTTGCCAGGACGGAGGGTGTGATTCCAGCTCCGGAAACCTGCCATGCGGTGCGCGCAGCCATAGACATAGCCATGGAGTGCAAGCGGAAGGATGAGGAGCTTACAATAGTGTTCAACTTCTCAGGGCACGGGCTGCTTGACCTGCAGGGGTACAGCGACTACCTGAGCGGCAGGCTGAAGCAGGAGAAGGCGAAGTGAAGCGGGTGCCTGCTGAAATTCCCGGTGCTGGATAATGGCACATGCCATCCCCGGCATTCTCGCAAGGTTTATCTATGCCCCTGCTGAGAGTAACACATGCAGAAAATCGTGGGGATGATATTCGGCGAGGTCGGACATGGAGAGTTCAACTTTCTTGTGTCCAGCACCGCTGGTCTGGAGAGGGGGGATTACGTAAAGATAAAGCACGAGCGCTACGGCTGGGTTCTGGCGCAGGTGAAAAGCATAAAGAGGTACAACGAGCTCTACTCCCTGAATGCGATAACAGGTGCCGCTGAGCCAAAGGAGCAGGACGAGAGGATAATCGCCAAGGCAAAGGTTATAGGGTACATAAGCAGCGAGGGTGTGCTCAGGGTGCCCAGAATCCCCTTCAAGCCCGGGGAGAGGGTCTACCTGGCAGACGCGGGCATAATTCAGCGCAGTCTCAGGCTCGGCAGCCGCAACGGCATATACATAGGCACCCTTGGCGGGAGGGACGAGATACCTGTATATCTCAACCCCAATAAGCTGGTGCAGAAGCACATCGCCGTGCTTGCGAAGACTGGAGCGGGCAAGAGCTACACCGTTGGTGTGCTGGTGGAGGAGCTCCTGGAGAAGAGGGTGCCCGTGGTTATAGTGGACCCCCACGGCGAGTACGCCTCCCTGAGGTACCCCAACGACAGCCAGAAAGAGCTGGCGCTGATGGAGAAGTACAGGGTCTCGCCAAAGGGCTATGAGGGTGTGGTGGAATACACACCCAGCCACAGCATAAATCCCCAGGCAGACCGCAAGCTCAGCCTTGACATAACCCGGCTCAGCATAAGTGAGTTCGTGGAGATGCTGCCGGCGAAGATAACCGACACCCAGCGCGGGATACTCTTTGAGGCGCTCAAGGCTGTGAAGAGCTACGGCAGGTACACCATAGACGACATCATAGGCATAGTGCAGGAGCATGAGAGCAAGGCAAAGTGGAACCTGCTCACAGCGCTGGAGATGCTGAAGGAGAGCAGGATATTTGAGGGCACCCCGGTTAAGACCACAGAGCTGGTTCGTCCCGGTGTGTGCTCCATCATAAACCTCAGGGGTGTGCAGCCCGAGATTCAGGACCTGGTGGTTTCACGGGTGGCAACCGAAATCTTTGAGGACCGCAAGAGGGGCAAGGTGCCGCCGCTGCTGTTCCTGATAGAGGAGGCGCACAACTTCGCACCCGAGCGCGGCTTCGGCACCAGAGCCTGCAACAAGGTGCTCAGGACGATAGCAAGTGAGGGCAGAAAGTTCGGCATGGGGCTGTGCGTGGTAACCCAGCGCCCCGCAAGGATTGACAAGAGCGTCCTCAGCCAGTGCAACACCCAGATAATACTCAAGGTCACCAACCCCAACGACCTCAGGGCGATAAGCCAGAGCATAGAGGGCTTCACCCAGGAGATGGAGGAGGAAATCAGGCAGCTTGAGCCGGGGACGGCGCTGATTGTTGGCGAGGTTGTGGAGCAGCCCATATTCGTGCGCATCAGGGTGAAGCGCTCCAGACACGGCGGCGCCGGGGTGGAGGTGGTGCACGAGAGGAGGAGAAGACAGCGCAGGCAGGAGCTCAACTCCCTGCTGAAAAAGATATTCTCGCGCTACTAACTTGCGTGGCGGCTTTTGTTACCTCGGTGCAACAGCAAGAAGCAAGGACTCACCTTCTGAGCCGCCTGCTCAGCTCCTCGCTGGAGAGCATGTGCTCCACGCACTCCAGCAGGTAGGCAGCAACCTCGTAGTAGCCCCGTGGCGCCTTCTCGCTCTCCGCAGCCTTGGCTACCTTCATCGCCACCCTCCATAGAGATGCTGGTGGCGCTGTGGAGAGGTAGCCCAAGGCGTTGGCAATCTCGCGGTCAACCTCGGTGAGCCGCTTCTCCACCTCCTCGGCGGTGAGCTTGCCACGTATCCTGAAGGGCGGTGGCGAGCACTCCCCAGAAGGCTCGGTGCTGTACAGCTCCATGTTCTTCCAGTCCTCCATGGCGTCGCACAGCATGGGCACCGCTATCTCCGCTGCCCTGCTGAGCGAGTGCCTCAGCGAGATGTCCTCAGCCGAGTGCATCGCATCAATAACCTGCATCGCCACACCCCGGAAGTACGCCGGCAGGCAGGGGTCAAGCTCCCGCACCCTGTGGTATGCGCCCTCAACCTCACGCTTCAGCCTGTCGCTGGTGCTGTCAACCGCGGCGGTGCTCTCAAGCTTTATGCTCCTTGCAACCCTTGCGGTCCTGAGCTTAACCCGCTCCCTTCTGCGCTTCTGCCTCTGCCTCTTCCAGATGAACACGCAGGCGCTGGAGAATGCGGCTATTCCGAGGGCAGCCGCTATGGGCAGAAGCGGCACCTCCATGGGCGGCTTCTCCGGCGGGGTGAGCAGCGCCAGCCTGCCCGCAACCACCACCACACCCCTGCCGCTGGCATCAATCACTCCTCCGCCAACTCCTGAGCTGGAGCGCACCCAGGCAATGAGCCTGCCATCCCTGGTGTACACCCTCACCTCGGAGGGGGAGCTGAGCACTATACCCCTCCTGCTGGCACTCATCTGCTCCGCATCCCACTGGAAGCCGAAGAGCTCCTCAGGTGTGCCGTTGGTTATGCGCACCACCCTTCCTGGAAGCAGCACCAGCACCTCCGAGCCAAGCACCTGCATGTCAGCCACCCTCTCGTACAGGGTGGTGTTCCAGAGCACCGTGCCCATGTAGGAGTAGGCAGCCACGCTGTCTCCAGAGGCTACGGCAATGACCTCATCTCCAGCCCTGAGCATCTCGGGCTGTGGTCCAAGATTCACCACCTTGAGCAGTACCCCCCTGGTGTCATGGAGGTACATCCTGCCCCTGCTGACCACCACTATGCCGGAGTGGCTGAGCGCAAGCAGCTCCGGAGGCATCGCCACCATGCGCTTCCAGCTCAGCCTGCTCCCGTTGTAGAGGTACAGGGTGCTGTCATGGGTGAGCAGCAGCATGCTGCTGTGGGTAACGCTCGCAGGTGTGCTGCTGAAGTTCGCAATCTTAATCGCCCTGCCCGAGCTGTCAATCAGGTACACCTTATTCTGGGTAACCGCCACAATGCTCGTGCCCGCCGCATGCACCCTGAGCACGGGCTCGGGGAGGGATATCCAGCTTGCACCGCTGGTGTTCACCGCCAGCACCTTCACGCTGTGGGTTGCGTTCCTGCTCCAGAGGGAGGCGTTCAGCGTAAGCGTGTACTCCCCGGGGCTTTCGGGCTTCCAGAGCAGGGGCAGCCTGTGCCCGAGAATCGTGCCATTGGCAGCCACGCTCAGGTTGCTGCCCTCCGGCACTATGCCATCCACCTGCACAGCCCTGCCCACCTCCACCACCTCGCCGCTTGCCGGCGAGGTGAGCATCACCTCTGGCGCAAGCTTAGCTCTGAGAACCTGCAGGGTGGAGGAGAGGTAGGCAAGGGTGCACCCATATGGGTGATTCTGAAGATGGCGCTGTAGGTGCCTGCTCTGACGGGTGCGCTGAACACCACGCTCAGGCTCAGCCCCCTCCCGGGCTCAGCTTCACCGCTGTACAGCCTCTCCTCCCCGCTGCGCCTGACAAAAACCACGCTTACGTTTCCACTCTTTCTGAACTCAAGCTCAAGGCTGGCACGCACGCTGCTTGAAGGCGCCACCCTTTCGGGGAGCAGCTCCAGCTTCTTGACAGAGAAGGCGGGGGTGTCGCCAGCACCCTCAATATTGTAAACATCACACACCTGCGCACCTGCTGCAGCAGGCACCAGCAGCAGAAGCAGGAACAGCAAACGCTTCATTGCTGCATCACTCAGCCGTAGCCTTCCTGTACCTCATAGCCACCAGGTAAACCTCGGCACTGCGCTTCCTGCTCGCCTCAGGCTTGGCAACCTTAACCTGCCTGAAGCGGGCGCAGCTTTTCCACAAGCTCCTGCAGCATGTCGCCCTGGAACACCTTGGCTACGAGTGCTCCACCCTCAACCAGGTGCTCCTCCGCTATCTGCAGCGCAGCCTCGCACAGGGCAACGCTTCTCGCATGGTCAACGCTCCACACCCCGCTTATCTCGGGCGAGGCGTCGCTGAGCACAACCTCGCACTCTGGCATGAGCTCCCTCAGCTTTTCCCTGACCTCCGGGGAGGTGAAGTCGCCCCGCAGCAGCACCACATTCTCCCCCACCTCCGCCACACGCTGCAGGTCCACTCCAACAACCCTTCCCTCTCTTCCAACCAGCTCTGAAGCCACCTGTGTCCACCCGCCAGGAGCACAGCCGAGCTCAATAACCCTGAAGCCACGCCTGAGAAACCTGAACTTTGAGTTGAGCTGCAGAAGCTTGTATGCGGCTCTGGAGCGGTAGTTTTCTGTTTTGGCTTTTCTGTAGTAATAATCACGCTTCTTCTCCCTGAGCCACCTTTTTCCCATATTCCCTGATGCAACGTTAATCATCTCCAGTATTATTGAAATGGCGTGGCTGCTTTACCCGGGCTGCATGGTGCTCACTCACTTTCCAGAATACGAAGCCTCTGCGAGGAGGGTGCTCACAGAGCTGGGTGTTGAGCTTGCGGAGCTGGAGAGGTTTGTGTGCTGCTCCTCTGTATTCGTGCCCTCGGTAAGCGATGAGTGGCTCAACATGGCTGCCTACACACTCGCCCTGGCTTCGGAGCACGAGGGCTTGCTCACCCTCTGCGGAACATGCACGGCTGTGCTGAGGAGGGCTGTGCGGGAGCTTGAGAACAGGGAGGCACGCAGCAGGGTAAACCGCGTGCTTGCGGAGCTGGGGGTGGAGTACACGGGGGCAGAGGTGGTGCACGTGCTTGAGTTTCTTGAGGACAGGCTGCAGGAGCTTGAGCTTCGCGGGAGTAAGCGCAGGGTGGCGGTGCAGAACCCGTGCAACCTTTACCTTCCAGGACTGAGCAGGGCGAGCAGAGGAGCGCTGGAGAGGGTTGCGCATGCCACGGGTGCGGAGCTGGTGGAGGCTGGGGATGAGTGCTGCGGCTCGGCGTTCATGCTTGTGGACGAGGAGCTTGCGCTGCGCGCTGGCAGGCGCAGGCTGGAGGAGGCGAAGGGGGCAGAGATGCTGGTGGCGTGCGGCAACTGCGCCTTCCTGCTGCAGAAGCAGCTCGGTGGTGAGGTGGTCTTCTTCACGGAGCTGGTTGAGGAGGCTCTCAATGGCTGAGTGCACCTCATGCTGCAGGTGCAGTGAGGTTTGCATAGCTTTCAAGCTGGGCGCTGTGGAGCACGCTCCGGTGCACAGAAGGCGGGAGGTGTTCACCTGCACTGCCTGCTGGAGGTGTGCCCGAGCATGCCCCGAGGGTGTGGATATTTACAGGGAGTGCATGCTCGCCAGGCGCAGGCAGGGGCTGCCTGAGAGCTACCGCAGGGCGCTTCTGAGGCTGCTCTCCAGCGGCATAGCTGTGCCTGCGGGGGATGTGAACGCGCTGCGGGAGATGCACGGGCTGGGGAAGGTGAGGCTGCTCTCCAGCGGTGAGCTGAAGAAGCTTTTGCCCGGGGTTGAGAGGCAGCTCAGGCGCTGAGCCTCTCCATGAGAAGCTGCTCAAACCTCCTGGCGTCCTGGCTCATGCTCAGGTTGTTGAACAGCACGTAGGCTTGGCTGTGCCTGAGCGCCTGCTCCAGCACCGACTCAAGCTCCTCCCTGCTGTAGGTGTGGGAGTAGATTATCCTCCTTCCCTCGTACCTGCCGTGCAGCCTGAAGTAGGCGGTGCCTGAGGTGAGGGGTTCCTCTCTGAGGGGGTCAACGCAGTGCACTAAGCTGAGCTCTTCAAGCAGCTCCTTCAGCAGCTCCCTGTCCCAGGGGGCGCGGAGCTCAAGTGCAAGAAGCATGCGCCTGCTGAGGCTGCTGAAGAACTGCCTGAGGTTGTCTATGTTCTCCGGGCTCTGCCTGAAGCTCGGCGGACACTGGAACACCAGAGCGCTTGCCCTGAGCTCACGGGCAGCTTCAAGCGTTACCTCCAGCGCAGAGTACACCTCTTCGGTTGGGCGGAAAAACCCGTACTTATGCCGCTTCTCCTCCTCAACCTCTATCTTAGCCCTGCGGTAGGTTGGACCGGGGGGATGGGTAATCAGCTGCCAGGCTTTCAGGGTGAACTCAAACTCGTCCCCTGCCGAGGAGCGCCACCTCCTCAGGGTCTCCGGAGCTGGTGGCTTGTAGAAGGTGCGCTGCACCTCCGCAAGCCTGAACTGGCTGAAGTAGCGCTTCATACCCCCTGGAAAACCGCAGCACCCGACCTTTACGTCTGCCACATAATGCAGGAGAAGCTTAGCCTCTGCAAACCTTTATTACTCAGGCTGAATAGCTTTATGTGATGCGCGTTGTTGGCATGGGTGCACTGAACGTTGACCGCCTTTACGTGGTGCGCAGGTTTGCGCAGCCCGGTGAGGAGGTGGGTGTGCTGCGCAGCGAGCAGAGCGCAGGCGGAAGCGCCGCAAACACCGTTGCGGGGCTCGCCAGGATGGGCATTGACTCGGGGTTCATAGGAGCGGTGGGCAGGGATGCGGACGGCGAGTTTCTGCTGGAGGAGCTTCACAGGGAGGGTGTGGATACAGGCTGTGTGCAGAGGCTGGATGCACCAACGGGTGTGGTTATTGCTCTGGTGGAGGAGAGCACGGGCGAGCGCTGCCTGTACGTGCATCCAGGCGCAAACGATGTGCTTGAGCTGGATGAGAGGTGCATCAGCTATGCGGAAGGCGCCGAGCTTTTGCACATATCCTCTTTTGTGGGGGACAGGCAGTTTGAGGCGCAGGTTGAGCTGAGCAGGAGGATGAAGGGGAGGGTGAGCTTTGCCCCGGGGATGCTGTACGCCAGGGAGAGGTGCTTGGTTGAGCTCAGGGACATCCTCGCTGCCAGCAGGGTGGTGTTTGTGAATGAGGAGGAGCTGTTTCACATGACGGGCAACAGGGGAGAGAGGGGTGCGGAGATGCTGCTGGAGCTTGGAGCCGGTACGGTGGCGGTTACTAAGGGGGCTGATGGCTGCTTGGTTGTGGATGCGGAGCACGG
>JAADFH010000059.1:4431-4921 GCA_013152995.1 Methanobacteriota archaeon | reverse complement strand
GGCACGGGCTCAAACTGCACCTGGGAGGCGCTGGAGCTCAGCAGGTATGCTGAGGACGTGGGCGCAGATGCAACCCTGCAGGTCTGCCCCTACTACAACAAGCCCAACCAGGAGGGGCTGTTCAGACACTTCTCTGCAATAGCGGAGAAGGTTGAGATACCCCACATACTCTACAACATCCCCGGCAGGAGCGCCCAGAGCATAGCTCCGGAGACTATGGCGAGGCTGAAGGAGGAGCACTCAAACATCGTGGGTGTCAAGGAGGCAAGTGGAAAGCGTGAGGTATGGAGGGAGGTGCGCAGGCTGTGCGGCAGCGACTTTGTGATTCTCTCAGGTAACGATGGCGATACCCTGGAGCTCATGAGGGAGCACTCAGCAAAGGGTGTTGTCTCTGTTGCCTCAAACCTGATACCAGCCAGAATGCAGCGCTTTGTTGAGCTTGGGCTGAAGGGCAGCTTCAGCGAGATGGAGAGGGAGCATGAGGAGCTGA
>JAADFH010000059.1:0-4327 GCA_013152995.1 Methanobacteriota archaeon | reverse complement strand
CTGCCGCTGTGCGAGACCTCGCAGGAGAAGAGGGAGCGCATCCAGCAGGTTGTCAGGAAGCTCGGGCTGCAGGTGGTTGAATGAGGGTAGCTGTGGCGGGAGCGCTCGGCAGGATGGGTTCTGGCATAGTGAGGAAGGTGGTGCAGCAGGAGGACATGCAGCTGGTGGCTGCGATTGAAGCTCCGGGCAGGGCTGAGGCTGGAAGGAGGCTTGGGGAGCTGCTGGGCATTCCAGGGCTTGAGGTGAGGCTGAGCTCTGCGGAGGAGCTGGGGGAGGTGCTGCGCTCCTCGGGTGCGCAGGTGCTGATAGACTTCACGAATCCCGAGGCGAGCGTTGCGGCTGCAGAGACTGCAGCCGAGGCGGGTGTTGACCTGGTTATAGGCACCACCGGCTTCACGGAGGAGCAGAAGCGCAGGATAGAGGAGGCTGTTAGGAGGCATGGGGTGGCAGCGGTGCTCTCGCCCAACATGTCCCCCGGAATGAACGTCTTCTTCCTGCTCGTGCGCAGGCTTGCAGAGCTCCTGCCCGAGTACGAGGTTGAGGTGGTGGAGCTACACCACAGGCACAAGAAGGATTCGCCCTCCGGCACCGCCCTCAGGATAGGCGAGGTTATAGCGCAGGCGAGGGGGGTGAGTCTGGAGGAGTGCGCCAGGTACGGGAGGGGCAGAGAAATCGCCGAGGAGGAGCGCGACAGGCGGGAGATATGCTTCCACGCCCTGAGAGCCGGAGATGCCGCGGGCGAGCACACCGTGCTCTTCGCCGGCGAGGGGGAGAGGATTGAGCTGGTGCACAGGGCGCACTCGCGGGAGTGCTTCATCAGCGGCGCCATCAGGGCAGCACGCTTCGTGGTGTCTGCGGAGAAGGGCAGGGTCTACTCAACGCTGGATGTGCTCGGGATAGGATGAGCCTGAGAATAATCCCCGTGCTTGACCTGATGCGCTGCAGGGCTGTGCACGCGCTCAGGGGGGAGAGGAAGAGCTACGGGGCGCTGAGCAGCATCTATGGAAGCACTCCGCTGGAGATTGCACGCAACCTTCCCTGGAGCAGGCTGTACGTGGCTGACCTTGACGGGATAATGCACGGGAAGCCCTGCACAAGCCTGCTGGAGGAGCTGTGCAGGCTCAAGCGTGTGCTCCTTGACACAGGCGCCAGGCATGCTGAGGAGCTGGAGCTGTTCGCAGCGCTCGGCTGCACTCCAGTCATAGGCAGCGAGACCGCGGAGCGGGAGCTCGTGCAGAGCGCCGCAGAGCTGCGGGAGGCTTACTTCAGCCTGGATGTGAAGCACGGCAGGGTGCTCTCCAGCTTCCTGCCGGAAGAGCCGCAGCAGGCGCTGGAGGAGCTTGAGAGCCTGGGGGCTGAGAATGTAATCTACCTCAGGCTGGACAGCGTGGGCACACTCTCCGGAGGCTGGAGGGAGGTGCTGCAGGGGCTTGAGTGGGGCTCGCGCACAAGGCTGTACTGCGCCGGGGGGGTGAGGGTGGAGGAGCTGGGGGTGATTGAGGAGCTCGGAGCCGAGGGCGTGCTCCTCGGCACGGCGGTGCACAGAGGCTTGCTCAGGTATCAACATGAAAAATCATGACAAATGTTAAGGTAGCATGCCTTAGGTATGCACGAGGATGAGCTCCGCTACTGCGTTGACTTTGAGCGCAGCAGACTGGTGTTCAGGCGTGAGAGCGCCAGGGAGCAGAGGGAGCTGGTTTATGAGCCTGACCTCTGCACGGGCTGCGGGCTTTGTTATGAGGCGTGCCCTGTTGATGCAATCTCCCTCGGTGCCACGGGTGCGGCTGTTGCGAAGGGGATTGAGGGACTTGTGCCGGTGGAGATAAACCCCGAGAGGTGTGTGCTCTGCGGCTTGTGTGCGGGAGTATGCATGTTCAGGGCAATTACGGTGAAGGTTGATGGAGAGGATGTGAGGGAGAGCAGGAGGTTCCCCAGGCTGCTGAGGGCGTTTCTTTTTGAGCAGCAGAAGTGCTCGCCCAAGGATGATGGCACCCCCTGCGATGAGTGCAAGCATGCCTGTCCGAGGGGTGCGATAACCTTCGCCGGAGTTAAGGGCGAGGTAAACACCATAGAGCGGGACGACAGCGCCTGCGTGTTCTGCTCATCCTGCGCTCATGCATGCCCCAGAGAGGCGATAGCGGTTGAGAAGGTGTTTGAGGGTGAGGTGAGCGTGGATGACGAGAGATGCACGGGCTGCGGCACCTGCGTTGAAATCTGCCCGACGAAGGCACTGAGCATGCCGAGGCGTGAGCCCTGGGAGAAGACGCCAAAGATTGCGGTGCGTCAGGAGGTGTGCATACTCTGCGGCGCATGCAGGCACGCCTGCCCCGTGGATGCCATACAGGTGCGCAGGGAAGAGGTGAGGTACGACCGGGGGGAGCAGATGTCCTGGACCAGGACCTGGGAGAAAACCTTCAGGAGGCTGTAGCGTTGAGCTTCAGACTTGAGATTGACCAGGATAAGTGCACCGGCTGCGGTAACTGCATAGTTGTCTGCCCCGTCAGCGCCCTGAGCGATAGCTATGTGAGGGGCGGCAAGGGGGGAAGCGGCGAGGATAGTTTTGGTGTTAGCAGCGGCGCGGTCAGAATATACAACCCCGAGTTCTGTACGGGCTGCGGCACCTGCATAGGAGCATGCTCGGTCAGCGCCATAAAGCTGGTGCAGATTGCTGAGGTGGAGCAGAAGGAGGAGCGCATGAAGGTTGACTCTGCACCAGTGCTTGACACCAGGAGAGAGGTGATGAGGGTGGTGCAGCAGCGAGACATGGTGGGTATCTCTGAGATTGCGGAGGAGCTGGAGATGCCCCTCACCAGGATAGCCAGTGCCATTCAGGCGCTGAAGAGCGAGGGCAAGCTGTACGAGCATGTGGTGGAGAACGAGAATGGCAAGCACTACCTCTACTCCACCAGACCGCCCGAGAGGAAGGCTGAGGCTGCTGCCAGTGCGGTGAGCTTTGAGGTGGACACCGAGAAGGCTGAGAAGCTGAAGCGCAGGCTGAGCGCCGTGCTGGAGAACCTGGACGTGGTGAAGGTGAGGTTCCTGATGGAGTCGGGCAAGATTGAGAAGGCGGTGGAAGAGGTTGTGAGCAGGGTGGAGGAGTGAGCATGCGCTTCACGCTTATCACAGGAAGGACCGTGGCGCAGGGCGATGCCATGGAGAAGGGGAAGACAGAGGAGGACTTTGCAAAAGCCTGCGCGGTGGTGGAGCTTGACGGCGAGGACATGGAGAAGTTAGGGGTGAAGGATGGAGAGACTGTGAAGGTTAAGACCACCGAGGGCGAGCTTGTGCTGGTAGCCAGGAAGGCGGCTGGCGAGCAGCGGGGCGTGGCTTTTGTGCCTTTAGGACCGTGGGCGAACTACCTCATAGGCACCGGCACGGGAGGCACGGGCATGCCCCCCTACAAGGTGATTGAGGCTGAGATTACTCCAGCACCGGGGGAGAGGGTGCTGGAGCTGGAGGAGCTCCTCAGGCTGTACCAGAGGTGAGCGATGATGAGGCAGACCCACAGGGATGTTATATGCAGCTTCTGCGGGACGCTGTGCGATGATATTGAGGTGGAGGTGGAAGACAACAGAATCGTTGAGGTGAGGCATGCCTGCAGAATAGGCACCACCAAGTTCCTGAGCGCATCCAGGCATGAGCACCGCCTGCTCAAGCCCATGGTGAGAGAGGATGGCAGGCTGAAGGAGGTCAGCTTAGAGGAGGCGGTTGAGAGGGCAGCGGAGATTCTGACGCAAGCCCACAAGCCCCTGCTGTACGGCTGGAGCTCAACCACCTGCGAGGCTCATGCTGTGGGTATAGAGCTTGCGGAAGTGCTGGGCGGGGTGATTGATAACACCTCCACAGTCTGCCACGGTCCGAGCACCCTCGCCATCCACGAGGCTGGCTTTGTCTCCTGCACCCTGGGTGAGGTGAAGAACCGGGCTGACCTGGTGATATACTGGGGCGCAAATCCCATGCATGCTCACCCCAGGCATCTCTCCCGCTACTCCATATACCCCAGGGGCTACTTCAGGGAGCGCGGGCATCAGGACAGGACGCTTGTGGTCATAGATGTCAGGGAGACAGACACAGCGAAGCTGGCGCAGAAGTTTGTGAGGGTTGAGCCGGGCAGGGACTACGAGCTGGTCTCTGCCCTTCGCATGGTGGTGAATGGCAGGAAGCTCAGGGCTGAGAGGGTGGCAGGGGTGAGCAGGGAGGAGATTGAGGAGCTTGCGGAGATGATGAAGAGCTGCAGCTTTGGTGCGCTCTTCTTCGGCATGGGGCTGACGCAGAGCCCCGGAAGGCACCGCAACATAGACAACGCGATATCCTTGGTCAGAGACCT
>JAADFH010000058.1 GCA_013152995.1 Methanobacteriota archaeon | reverse complement strand
GGTTCACGGGTATAACCCTGTACCCCGCCTCAAGCATAACCTTAGGCACGCGGTGCGCATCCTTCACGGGGTTGGTGGAGCATCCCACCACAGCTATGCTCCTGCTGCTCTCAAGTATCTGGCGGATTTCGTCCTCGCTCATCAGCCACCCGTGCAAAGCTTCACCTCGTAAACAGTAACCCCACGCCGCCTGCATGGAGGCTACGCTTGCAGCATTAGTTAACCGCTGTACCTGACTCTGGAGTACCTGCGCCGCACTTCTCCTTGGTGGGTGATGGCAGAGGCGCTGCTATCCCTCCTGCATCCCCAGCCACCGCAGGGCTGAACAGCAGCAACAAATGCACCAGAAGCAGAAGGCATGCCAAAAAGGCAGAAGCTTGCCTTCCCGCCAGCACTGCAGCGAGCACCCCCTATTTTGTACGGGTGCTGTCAACATAGACTGTAGCTGGGATGTCTGAGTATCCACGCGTTTTCTCCATTCTGGTTGTGGTTGGACAACTGCAGGTGAAAGGGTGGCAGGCTTCTGTGTGGCTCTTCACCGCAATCTCTCAAGCTCATCCAGCACTTTATCATGGAAGCTTTTCCAGTTAATAAACCAGTTGCTTTGCTGTTCTTTTCCTCCTGAACCCTCGTTACACTGCACACTTTACCTTGATTTTGTCTGTACTGGCTGTTAGAGAAAGTGGGGTGGTCTGCCTGAGCTTCTTGCAGCTCTGGATGAGTTCGTGTTGCTATCATGTAATTTGACTACCTTAAGGCAGAGCTGCTGTATATTCGCTATGGGTAAAGTTTGTTTGCTGTTGTTGGGGTTGAGGGGGATTTAGGGTGGTTCGGGATGGCTTTGCCTACTTATGGCTTTCACTATGTCAACTCTCTGGCAGGCAAGTCCAGAGCCGCCGACACGCTTATGGTGCTCACAGCTTCCTACTCACCTTGGGTGATAGCTCTGCTGGTGTTCCTGCTTACACTGAGGAAGCGCACCAGGCTGCTCGGCATCAAAGCCGCTGCCTCTGCCGCCCTTGCACTGCTCTTCAACTGGCTAATCGCAGCCGTATACTACTCTCCCAGACCCTACATAGCATACAACCTAACACCGCTCGTGTCAGCGGGCACTGAGTCTTCCTTTCCCAGTGACCACACCACCCTTGCAGCCGCTGTGGCTCTTGCAGTTCTTCCAGAGCACAGGGCTATGGGGGTGCTCCTGTTGCTCTTTGCCATTCTCACGGGCGTCTCCAGGGTCTACTGCGGTCTACACTATCCTGTGGATGTGGCGGGGGGCGTGGCAACTGCCGCGCTTGCGGCTCTGCTTGTGAGGCGTGCAGGTGGGTGACGAGCCATGCGCAGGCTGATTTTCAGGCTTCTCATCACCTGTGCGGTGCTGCTGGCTGTCTCTATATGGTGGGGGGAGATTCAGGCGCTGCTGGACAGCATGCTGGACTACCTGCTGCAGGCTAAGCCGGAGTACGTGATGGTTGCACTCCTCACCTACCTGCTCAGCGTCTACCTGTTTGCGGTGCGGTGGAGGGCTGTGCTTGGAGTTCTGGGGTACAGGGTGAGGGCGCGCTCTCTGGTTCCGGTGCTCTTCGGGGCGATGTCAATGAACAACTTCACCCCCGCAAGCAGGGTTGGTGGCGAGCCTCTGCGCGTGCTCTGGCTGCGGGAGAGGTTTGGGGTGAGCATGCGGCATGCGCTCATCTCCATAGTCTACGAGAGGCTGGTTGAGGCTGTGCCGGTGGCTGTGCTTGCAGCACTCACCCTGTGCTGGCTTCTGCCTGCCCGAGGTCTGGCGTTCGCCTTTCTGGCTATGCTGGCAGGCTGCACAGCCATCGTGGCTCACAGGCTGGGGCTTGGAAGGCTCAGAGGGGCGTTCGCACCGACGCTGACGCTCTCAAGTGCCGTGTGGGTGCTGGACGTGCTCAGGCTTAAGCTGGTGACGTTAGCCTTCGGGCTGCACCTGCCCCTGGCTGCTATAGGGCTGCTCTCCCTCCTATACTTAGTGCTGGGTGCCCTGCCGCTCACTCCTGGCGGGCTTGGCGTGGCAGATGGGGGCGTGGTGTCTGCACTCACCCTCTTCAATGTCCCTGCGGGCGCTGCGCTGGGGGTGGTGGCTGTTGAAAGGCTGATATCCTACGTGCTGAGCAGTGCAATAGGCATGATTGCTCTGATGTACTATGGAGGTGCCCGGGCGTGGAGAAGTACAGAATTGCAATGGTGAGCGACTGGTACTATCCCAAGGTGGGAGGGATTGAGTATGCGATGCACGCGCTTGCGGTAGCTCTGAGCAGACGCGGGCACGAGGTCAGCATAATCACCAGGCGCTATCCCCAGGCATGCAGGGAGTCTGAGGGGGTTGAGGTGATAAGGGTGGGCAGAGCCAGGGAGGGGCGGCTGCTTGAGCCGGGGGCTTACGTGGAGCTGTGGAGGGAGATAGGGAGAGGGGGATATGAGGTGGTGCATGCCCACGGTCTGGACTCGCCGCTTAGCTTGGGAGCGCTCGCCGCATGCCGGCGGCTCAGCCTGCCTGTGGTGGTGACCAATCACTCGCTAATAGGCAGCACACCGCTGAAGCCCCTCCTCCTGCTGGGCGGCAGGCTCGTGCTCAGACTGGCTGATGCCGTTATAGCGGTGAGCACTGCAGTGGCTGAGGAGTGCAGGCGCATGGGGGCTCGCAGGGTGTACGTGGTGCCCAACGGCATAGACTCTGCCCCTCCAGCAGAGGCAGAGCTGCCCTTCAGCACCGACGGGAAGGTGGTCATAGCTACTGTTGCCAGGATGACCAAGAAGAAGGGCGTGGAGGACGTGGTGAAGATAGCGGAGGTGCTGCTGAAAAGGCACAGAAATCTGATGTTTCTCATGGTGGGGGATGGACCGCTGAGAAAAAGGGTGGAGAGCAGGGTTCGCAGGCTGGGGCTGCACCAGCACTTCCACTTCACCGGCAGGGTCCCGAGAGAGCAGGTGCTCAGCCTGCTTGAGCATGCCCACATCTTTCTGCTGCCGTCCAGGGATGAGGCATTCGGTGTTGCTGTGCTGGAGGCGCTATCAAAGGGTGCCGCTGTCGTGGCAAAGAATCACAGCGGCGTCTCTGACATAATCACCCATGGAAGGACGGGAATTCTGGCAGACACTCTGGAGGAGATGGCTGAGTGGGTTGATGTGCTGGTTGAGAACCCGGAGCTCAGGAGGAGGCTGTGCACCGGGGGACTTCAGGAGCTGCGCAGGTATGAGTGGAGCTCCATAGCCAGGAGGGTTGAGGGGATTTACTCGGAGGTGCTGCATGCGAAGGCTGGCACTGACGGTTGATGTGGAGCAGGACTGTCCGCCCGTGCTGCAGAGCATGCGCGGGGTTGAGGAGGGGCTGCCGGAGCTTCTTGAGATGTTCGCAGCAGAGGGGGTGAGGGCAACGTTCTTTGTTGATGCGAGGATTGCAGAGCTTTATCCCGAGCTGGTTGAGCGCATCCCTGAGGAGGGGCACGAGCTCGGATGCCACGGCTATTCGCATGTCAGGCTTGACAGGCTGCCGGCTGATGAGGCAAGGGAGGTGATTGCGACTGCAACGGGTATACTCAGGGAGTTTGGCAGGGTGACGTGCTTCAGAGCACCGAACCTGAAGCTGCCGAGGAGCTGCCTGGGCGTGCTTGAGGAGCTGGGCTACAGGGTTGACTCTTCCATAGCCTCCTACAAGCCCCCCTTCCCCAGGGGGATTGAGAGGGTGGGGGATATGCTCAGGGTGCCGGTGTCTGCCACGTCCTCAGTGCTCAGGCTGCCCCCGCGGCTGGTGCTCTGCCTGCTTCTTCTGATACGCAACCCGGTGCTGTTCGTTCATCCCTGGGAGTTTGTGAGGCTCGGCTCGTGCTGGCGCCCTGATATGAGGTTCGGCACGGGCAGGGGCGCGCTGAAGAGGCTGCGCAGGCTTATACTTCACTTAAGCTCACGCGGCTACTCCTTCGTGAGTCTCAGTGAGCTTGCGTGTGCTGCAGGAGTAGGTGCCCGTGTGGTGTGCGGGAGTTCAGGCACCGAAAGATAATGTATAAATACCCTCCTCCCTAAGGGAGGTAGCATGTTCAATGTTGTTAACTGGGAGATAAACAGGCTGCGCACTCCCAGAACGAAGGATATGGTTGACAGGCTGGCTGTGATAACCGCCAGGGATGTGGAGCTGACGAATCATCCGATACGCAATCCAACCACAATCTTCAATCCGGGGCTTCTGGTGACGGGGGATGAGGTGAGGATATATGCCAGTGGGCTACTTTACCTATGCAAGCGCTGTTGCGGAGTTCTGCATGCCTTTGGAGGAGCTGCTGAGCAAGCGCCCCGGCAGGTACAGGGCTGAGATAACCGTCTACCCCGACAACAAGTACGATTTCTGGGGTGTGGAGGACCCGCGGGTTTACACGATTAATGGGGAGATGGTGATGACCTACTGCGGGAGAACGGTGAGCTACTTCAACCCGACGGTGAGGGTTGAGCGCACCCTGCCTGTTACCGCCGTGTACAGGCATGGCAGGTGGAAGAAGGTGTGCACCTTCAGGATGTCCGAGGGGCTCAGGGGGAACGTGGTCAGCGATAAGGATGCGTTTCTGATGAAGGGCAGGAAGGAGATGCTGCTGTTCCATCGTCCGCACATGAACGATGAGTTTTACCTGGCGATCAGCAGGGTGCCGGAGGATGTGCTCTACGTGAAGCATGAGGGGATAATAGAGGCGCCTGTCAGGGACACCGTGGTGGCGTTTGAGCCTGCGAGCTTTGAGGCGAAGGTGGGGTGGTCCACGCCGCCAGTGGAGGTGGGCTCTGGGGAGCACCTGCTGCTGGTGCACTGCGTTGAGAAGGTCACCCAGTGGTACAAGGTGATCGGCGTGCTCACCGACGATGCAGGGGAGGTTACGGCGGTGACCCCGCACTACATCATGGAGCCCAAGGAGA
>JAADFH010000057.1 GCA_013152995.1 Methanobacteriota archaeon | reverse complement strand
GAGTTCCAGAGCAACGCCATAGACACCTTCTACTACTCCGCCACCCCTGAGGCTGTTTACAGGGTGTACGAGAGCAACGGCAGGAAGTACTTTGAGTACGTGAGCCCCATAATCATGGAGAAACCCTGCCTGAGGTGCCACATTGACCAGGGCTACCGTGAGGGAGACGTGCACGGCGCAATCGTCGTGAGGATTCCCATGGATGACGCCCTCAGCAACCTGGAGAAGACAAAGAAGAGCCTGTACATCTCGGCGGTGGTGCTTGTGGTGTGCACCACGCTGCTCATACACATGATTATCCGCAGAATCATCACCCTGAGGCTGAACATGCTGAAGAATGCGCTCAGCCGCGTGGGCAGGGGCGACTACTCTGCAACGGTTGACGTTAAGGGCAACGACGAGCTGGGAGAGGTTGCGGAGAGCTTCAACCGCATGGTTAGAGACCTGCGTAACAAGGAGAGGCAGATAATAAGGAGCGAGAAGCTTGCGACGGTGGGCAAGCTCGCCGCAGGTGTGGCGCACGAGATAAACAACCCCCTGGGGAACATCTCCCTGTATGCCCAGATGCTTCTCTCCAAGATAAGGGACGAGGAGGTGGTTAGAAAGCTCAGGATTATTGAGGAGCAGGCAACTCAGGCGGCGAGAATAGTGAAAAGCCTGCTGGAGTTCTCAAGGCAGGCAGAACCAAAGCTGCAGAAGGTGTGCATGAACACCATAGCAGATAAGGCGCTTGAAGTGCTCCAGCCGCAGTTATCCATAAATAATATAATGGTGGTAAAAAATTTTAATAAGCACCTGCCCAGGGTAAATGCAGACCCCGTGCAGATGCAGCAGGTGCTGGTGAACATCATAAAGAACGCCATTGAGGCGATGCCAGAAGGAGGCAGACTGATGGTGAACACCTTTGCGAGAGATGGAGAGGTAGTTGTGGAGGTCTCTGATACCGGCGAGGGAATTCCGGAGGAGCACCTGTCAAAGATATTTGATCCCTTCTTTTCAACCAAGGGTGTGGGTAAGGGCACGGGTCTCGGGCTCAGCGTGAGCTATGGCATCGTTGAGAGACACGGCGGAAGGATTGAGGTTGAATCAGAGCCCGGTGTGGGCTCAACCTTTAGAATTGTGCTTCCGGCAGGTGAGGAGGATGGCGAGAATACTCATAGCGGAGGATGATGAGAACCTGAGGGCGGGAATAGAGGAGATGCTCAGGGAGGAGGGGTATGAAGTGGAGAGCGTGAGCAACGGAGAGGAGGCACTGGAGAAGATCAGGCAGGAGAACTATGATGTTCTGCTCACAGACCTTGTGATGCCGAAGATGAACGGGATGGAGCTGCTCACCGAGGTGAAGAAGCTCAAGCCGGAGGTGAAGGTGATAATCATCACAGCCTTTGCAACCATTGAGAGCGCTGTGGAGGCTATCAAGAAGGGTGCAAGCGACTATATTGAGAAGCCATTCAAGATAAATGAGGTGCAGAACACGATAAAGAGGGTGCTTGAGGAGGCGAAGTTTGAGAGAGAGCGGCGAATGGGCACGGGCATAAGGTACGAGGTGATAAAGGCTGTGTCAAACCCCCTGAGACGCAGGGTGCTTGAGTACCTCTACCCCCGCGGCAGAACCCACTTCAGAGACATAAGGACCAGCTTGGGCATCTCCGAGCCAGCCAAGCTGAGCTTTCATCTGAAGATTCTGAAGCAGGCGAAGCTTATTGACCAGGATGAGGAGCGCAGGTACTTCATAACCGACTCCGGCAGAAAGACGCTGGAGATTCTCGGAAGAGGCGAGGAGGAGTGAGATTAGAGTACTCTGATGGTGAGGAGCTTGAGAGGTTCCTGGAGCAGCTGGGTGTGGAGGCTGTGCAGGCGGAGCTTCAGCCTAAGCCGGCGCTGAGGCTCAGGAACTTCTACTACCACGGCATACCAGAAGCGCTTGAGGCTGAGGCTTTCAGGGAGGTGCTTGAGGTTTACTCGCGTGCATCGCGGGAGAACACTCTCAGCGGCAGCGTGGTGGTGTTCACCACGCCCACCTGCAGGTACTGTGCCAGGGCGGTGCTCGCCTGCGCCGAGGTGGCGGCGGCGAATGAGGGGGTGGAGGTGCACGTGTATGATGCACCTCGCTTCATGGAGCTTGCCAGAAGGGCGGGGGTTGTGGTGGTGCCGAAGATAGTGGTGAATGAGGGCAGGGTTATTGAGACCCACACCACCAGAGCGGAGTACAGGGCGCTGGTGGAGGATGCGCTGAGGGGGTGAGGGTGGTGATAGGCAACTCCGAGCTTCTCATAATACTGCTGGTTGCGCTCCTGCTCTTCGGCGGGGACAAGCTGCCCGAGCTTGCCAGGAGCCTCGGGAAGGCTGTGGCTGAGTACAGGCGTGCCATGCAGGAGGCTGAGGAGAAGCTCATGGCTGAGGACCTGAAGAGGGAGCTCAGGCAGCAGATGCAGGAGTTCTCAGAGCTCAAGCCGCCCGGGGTGGGTGTAGATGTTCATCCTGCTCCCCCTGAGAAACCCGACCAGGGTGACTCCCGTCTGCTCCGCAGAGAGGATGCCGGAGAAAAGGGGGGCGGTGCGTGAGGCTACCACAGGTATGCCCGCCCTTGCCGCCTTCACCACCATGTCGCCCGGCACCCTGCCGGAGGTGAGCAGGCATGCATCGCTGAACTCCGTGCCCTCAAGCAGCGCCATACCTATGACCTTATCCACAGCTATGTGCCTGCTGACGTCCTCAACCAGCATGTAGCCGCCGGGAGAGGCGAGCATTGCGGTGTGCACGCCGCCCGTGCTCTTCCAGACTAAGCTCAGCTCCTGCATGAGCTTCATCCACTGTGCGAGCTGCTCTGCCCTGAAGCTTGCGGTGGAGCTGACTTTTATGCCGTGCCTGCGTATTGAGCTTCTCCAGCCTGAGACACAGTCGCTGGAGATGTAGCGCTCCAGCTCTCCTGGCTGATGCCTGAGCCTCACGTGCAGCTCGCTCTCCTCAAGCCGCACCTCCTCAACTTCGTCTGCATGCTTTATCAGCCCCTCCCCTAAGCAGTAGCCGTAGGCAAGCTCGCGCTCGTGCCCCGGCGAGAGCCTGAGAAGCGCGACCTGCATGCCGTTCACGAGCATGCGCAGCTCCCTCTCCCTCGCCACTTCATCCAGCACCTCCCTGCCGTTCCGCCATACCCTCACCCTGATGTAGGGGCGCATGTTATGCATGCTGTGCTGCTCCCCAATATACTTTACCACGGGAGCATGCACCTGAAGACAGGGTGAGTGCTTGAGGGTAGCGGTTCTGCACAGAAGCAGGTGCCAGCCCAGAAAGTGTGCCCTTGAGTGCATGCGCTTCTGCCCAGGGGTGAGGATGGGTGAGGAGACAATAAAGGTTGAGGAGGGCAGCAAGCCCGAGATTTCAGAGCTGCTGTGCACGGGATGCGGGATATGCACCAAGAAGTGCCCCTTTGAGGCTATAAGCATAGTTAACCTTCCTGATGAACTCGGGGAGGAGAAGGTTCACCAGTACGGTGCTAATGGCTTCAGGCTGTTCAGGCTGCCCTGCCCCGAGGAGGGCACGGTTACCGGCATACTGGGCGAGAATGGCACGGGAAAGAGCACGATTCTCAGGATACTTGCGGGTGAGCTGGTGCCGAACTTTGGCTCCGAGGAGGGCTCAAGGGAGGAGGTGCTCAGGAGGTTTGCGGGCAGGCAGCTCCACACCTACTTCTCTGAGCTGTACTCGGGCAGGCTCAGGGTGGTGCGCAAGCCCCAGCACGTGGATGCGCTGCCGAAGGTGGTGAAGGGGTGCGCTGGCGAGGTGCTGGAGAGGGTGGATGAGAGGGGGCTCTGGAGGGAGGTTGCGGAGAGGCTGGAGCTTGAGCATGCGCTTGACAGGAGGCTCGCACAGCTCAGCGGTGGCGAGCTGCAGAGGCTGGCGGTGGCGGCGGCGCTGCTCAGGGAGGCGGATGTGTACATCCTGGATGAGCCCTCCAGCTATCTTGATGTGGTGCAGCGCCTGAGGGTGGCGAGGCTGATTCACGAGCTGGCTGGCAGCAGGAGGGTGGTGATAGTTGAGCATGACTTGGTGGTGCTGGACTACCTGGCGGAGAGGATTCATGTGGTGTACGGTGTTCCTGGGGTCTATGGCATAGTGTCGGGGGCGAGGAGTGTGAGGAGGGGTATAAACGCATACCTGCGGGGCTACCTGAGGGAGGAGAACGTGCGCATAAGGGGTGAGGAGCTGAGGTTTGAGGTGAGACCGCCAGCAAGCGCAACGGAGAGGGAGCTCATGCTCTCCTACCCTGAGCTCAGTATGATGGCTTCACGCTTACCGTGGAGGGCGGGGAGCTGTACAGGGGGGAGGTGGTCGGCGTGCTCGGTGCGAATGCCACGGGGAAGAGCACCTTTGTGAAGATTCTTGCGGGCGTGGAGGAGGCAGACTCCGGCAGGCTGGAGAGCAGCCTGAGGGTGTCCTACAAGCCCCAGTACCTCTCCCCCGGCTTCAGCGGCAGTGTTGAGGAGCTGATTGCGAAGCTGGAGCTTGCGGGTGATGCCTTCTTTGAGAGCGAGATTTCACGCCCCTTGGGTCTTGAGAGGCTGGCACAGAAGTCTGTGCAGGACCTGAGCGGGGGTGAGCTGCAGCTTGTTGCGGTTGCCACCTGCTTGGGAAGGGAGGCGGATGCTTACCTGCTGGATGAGCCCTCCGCATACCTGGATGTGGAGCATCGCCTGAGGCTGGCAAGGGTGGTGAGGAGGGTGGTGGAGAAGCGTGATGCTCTTGGGATAGTGGTGGACCATGACCTGCTGTTCATTGACTACATCTCCGACCGGGCGATGGTGTTCTCCGGCAAGCCCGGCAGGGAGGGGCATGCATCCAGACCCCAGGACATGAGGAGCGCGATGAACATGTTCCTGAAGGGGATGCAGGTCACCCTTAGGCGTGACCCAGAGACCGGCAGACCCAGGGTGAACAAGCCGGGGAGTGTGAAGGACAGGGAGCAGATGCTCAAGGGGGAGTACTACTACGTCTGATTCTTCAGCCTCAGGCGGTTGGTCTTGCGGTATGGCTCCTTCTCTA